>CAZAUB010000164.1:0-6195 GCA_964488195.1 uncultured Methylobacter sp.
GGAGGTAATCGTGTCTCATTAGGGCTGGAGGTGCTGACGAAGGCAGCGCATCGTTAGCGAAATCAGTTGAAGTACAGATTGCGCCTTACCGCGTTCAAGCCATCACGCCGATTCCTATCAGGTGATTGAACCTGTAGAATGGGCAATCAAAAAATTAAAACAGTATCTATATGACCGAAAAAGAAAATTTTGCAGAGAAACTCGAAGAATTTGTCACCGAGCTTAAAGAACATATCAGTACAGATGATGGTCAATGGACAGTAAAAGGCTTTATTGATATTTTCAAAAACATATACACAATATCTTCAGACACCAAAATTGTGTCGAAAATTCTAGAAATTCATCTATTCCCTAAAATTCTGCATTTTGCACAAACTAACGGATACAAGGTAGTTCTTGCTGATCACCAGAACTACTACCCGGACATATCATTTGTCAAAGCCAGCGATGAATCCATCAGATTCGCCGTTGATTTTAAGACAACTTATCGAAACCCCAAGAAGCCATATTTGTGCAATGGATTTACGCTTGGTTCGCACGGCAGATATTTTGAACATCGCACCAGCACCAAAAACATCCAGTTTCCCTATGGTTCGTATTCAGGTCATTTCTGTCTCGGCATCATCTACGACAGGGCAGATGGCGCAACCATTGATGAGACAAAAGTACACAGCATTGATGAACTGCATTCAATTGCTTCGGTAGTAAGAAACTTTCACTTTTTTGTTACAGAAAAATGGAAGATTGCCAGCGATAAAGGCGGTAGCGGTAACACAGCCAACATCGGAAGTATCAACAATATCGCCGATATAATCAGTGGCCAAGGCATGTTTTCAAAGCTTGGCGAACACTGGTTTGATGAGTACTGGATGAACTACAAAAAAATAACCATACAGGATGGAAAAGGTGGGACAAAAATAATCTCCACGCTTCGAGATTTCGTAGAGTATAAAAACGGTGATTTGTCGTTGGTTGTAAATAAGAGGAATGGCGAAGAATGATCGTAAAAACCGGTGTACCTCCGATCAAGTCACAAGGCATAAAAACCAAGCTTGTTCCTTGGATTAAAAGCATTGTGCCGAGCGATTTTACAGGCGCGTGGATTGAGCCTTTTATGGGTACGGGTGCGGTAGCTTTTAATGTCGCACCTCAACGTGCAATTTTGTGTGATGCCAATCCTCATTTGATTAATTTTTACTCCAGCATAGCTTCCGGTGAAATAACGCCCGAAGTAGTTAAGGAATATCTGACACGAGAAGGCGAACTTCTCTTATCAAAAGGTGAAGATCATTATTACTTTATAAGGGATAGGTTTAATTCTGAGCACTCTCCACTGGATTTTCTATTCGTTAATCGCGCCGGATTTAACGGCATGATTCGTTTCAATCGAAAAGGGGGGTTCAACATCCCGTTCTGTAGAAAGCCCCAACGCTTTGCGCAAGCGTATGTAACGAAAATCACCAATCAAGTTGCGTGGGCCTGCAAAATAATCAAGACAAAAGAATTCGTATTCAAGTGTCAGGATTTTAACAAAACCATTTCCGAAGCATCATCATCAGATATTATCTACTGTGATCCACCCTATATTGGAAGGCATGTTGACTACTACAATGGCTGGGATGATTCTCACGAACAAGAACTATTTGATAGGCTTTCTGATTTTGGAGGCAAATTTATTTTATCAACATGGCATCATAATGATTACCGGGAAAACGAATACATTAAAACCATGTGGTCAAAGCATTGCATTCTTACCCGTGAGCATTTCTATCATGTCGGTGGTAAGGAAACAAACAGGAATCCTGTTATTGAAGCCTTAGTTACAAATTTCAATGCCATTTCTATTGAGCGAAA
Source organism: uncultured Methylobacter sp. (assembly GCA_964488195.1). Classification (GTDB taxonomy): domain Bacteria; phylum Pseudomonadota; class Gammaproteobacteria; order Methylococcales; family Methylomonadaceae; genus Methylobacter_A. The sequence goes on from CAZAUB010000164.1 coordinate 1,855, forward strand.
AAAAGAAAGCTCAATTCAATATTCGTTGTTTGAACCACAAGCGAAATATGGAACCGCATAACAATTCTGTCCGGCTGACTCGCTAAAGATTGTTGCCGAACTACCGTTCCTAATCAAACCCACTAACCCATGCTAGCTACCCTCGTCCGCTTCTCCATCCGTTTTTACGGCATCGTCATTGCGCTTGCGGTTTTGATTCTGCTGTATGGCAGTTATCGCTTCGCCACGGCGGGGCTGGATATTTTTCCTGAATTCTCCCCAAAACAGGTCATCATTCAAACCGAATCGCCCGGCTTTTCTTCGGAACAGGTTGAGGTGTTGGTGACCCAGCAAATCGAAACGTCCATCAGCGGCCTGATCGGCATGAAGTCGGTGCGCTCCGAGTCCATCCAAGGCCTGTCGATTATCATTGCGACCTTTGTCGAAAACAGCGATGTGTATCGCAATCGCCAGCTGATCAGTGAGCGGCTGGCGACTTTATCAACTCAGCTGCCGCTGGGTATTACGCCGGTCGCGATACCGCTGTCCTCGTCTTCCGCGACCGTATTAACCATCGGCTTAAGCAAGGGCGACCAGTCGGATTTAATGGCTTTACGCAGTCTGGTCGATTGGACGATAGTGCCGCGCTTGCGGGCTGTTCCGGGGGTTGCCGATGTCAATGTGTTCGGCGGCGATATTCAGCAATTGCAAATTCAGGTCGATCCTCTGCAACTGCATCGCTTTAACCTGACGCTGGAGGACATTATCCAGGCCGCTTCAAAGGCCGGGAATATTCAGGGCGGCGGTTTTATCGAAAACAATAATCAGCGCTTCACTTTGCAGGTGGCGGGGCAACCCGCCACACCGGAACAATTCGGCAAAATCCTGGTCAAGCGGGAACAGGGGCGCAACATTACGCTGGGCGAAGTCACTACGATTCAATATGCGCCGGAACCGCCTATCGGTGCGGCGCAAATTTTGGGCAAGCCCGGCATCGTCATGATGGTGATCGGGCAATACGGGGCCAATACCTTGTCGGTGTCCAGGCAGGTCGAGCAGGCGCTGAAAGAGTTCGAGCCTATTTTCAATAAACAGGCGATTAACTTTTACTCGCACCTGTTCCGCCCTGCCGATTATATCGAACGCTCGCTGTCCAATTTGTCCGGGCATTTGCTGATCGGCGGCTTGTTCGTACTGATTATCCTGTACCTGTTTTTGTTTAATTTCCGCACCGCGTTTATTTCCGCGCTGGCCATTCCGGTGTCTTTGATTGGCGCGGTCATTGTCTTGCTGGAATCCGGGGTTAATCTCAATATCATGGTGCTGGGTGGCCTGGCTATCGCGTTGGGGGAGGTGGTTGACGATGCGATTATCGATACCGAAAACATTTTCCGGCGCTTACGTGAGAACCGTTTGTTAGTCCAGCCGCTTTCGGTTGGCAGCGTGGTTTATACCGCATCGCTGGAAGTGCGTAGCTCAGTGGTTTACGCCAGTTTTATCGTCGCGCTGGTGTTTGTGCCGTTGTTGACCTTGACCGGCGTTGCCGGGCGCTTGTTTGCGCCGCTGGGTTATTCTTACATTCTGGCGATTTTAACGTCGCTGCTGGTGGCGCTGACTTTAACCCCTGCGCTGTGCTATGCGTTGCTCGGCAACGCTGTTATCGCTAATGACGACCCGCCGCTGATCAAGCGCATCAAGCCGCTTTACAAGGATTTGTTAAGCACGGTTTCCAGGTATTTTAGACCGGTCATTATCGGCAGTGTTATTGTTTGCCTGTCGGGCTTGCTGGCCTTTTTCAGTCTGGACAGCAAGTTTCTGCCCGAATTGCGGGAAGGGCATTATATCGTCCATACCACCAGTATCCCCGGCACCTCATTGCAGGAATCTATCAGAATCGGCAGCAAGCTGACGGAGCAGTTTATGACGATTCCCGGCATACAATCGGTGTCGCAATGGGCGGGGCGGGCGGAACGGGGCGCTGATACTTACGGCAGCCATTACAGCGAGTATGAAGTGCGTCTTGAGCCGATGTCGGGCGCGGAGCAGCAGCAGATCAAGGACAGGTTACGGGCGATTCTGGTTATTTTTCCCGGCATTTTATTCGAAGCCAACACCTTTTTGACCGAGCGGGTCGATGAAACCATTTCCGGTTACACCTCGCCGGTGGTGGTCAATATTTACGGCAACGATTTGAATCTGCTGGATGCCAAAGCGCAGGCGGTTGCTGATATTATGCGCGACATAGACGGCGCTACGGATGTGCAGTTGCGCTCGCCGCCCGGCACACCGTTGCTGCAAATAAACTTGAATCTCGACCAACTCAGCTTCTGGGGCGTGTTGCCTGCCCAGATTGTCGATACCTTGCAGGCCGCTTACGAAACCCGCGTGGTCGGCAAAAATATTCAGGGCAATAAAATCTATAACGTCGCGGTGACTTTAACACCGGAGCTAAGACAGCAACCTGAATCGATAGCCAAACTGCCGATCAGGACGCAGGACGGGACGATGATCACGTTGGAGCAGGTCGCGGAAATCAGGCATGCCGCCAGCCGCTATAACATTCTCCATCAAGGCTCACAACGGCGGCAAACCGTCACCGGCAATGTTATCGACAGGGATCTGGATGATTTCATCGAGGAACTTAAAGCACGGGTATTAACAGAAATTCCGTTCTCGGCGGATATTTATCCCGAGTTCACCGGTGCGGCGATTGAACAGGCGCAGGCGCGGAAAGAATTGATTCTGCATTCACTGCTGGCCGGAGCCGGGGTGCTGATTTTTATTTATATTGCGATAGGCAGTATCCGGCATGTATTGTTGACCCTTGCCAACCTGCCTTTTGCGCTGATCGGCGGGGTTGCTGCCGTGGTGTTGACCGGAGCCACCTTATCGGTCGGTTCGGTCGTGGGTTTCGTTACTCTTTTTGGTATTACCGTGCGCAACAGCATCATGCTGCTGTCGCATTATCGCTATCTGGTTGAAGTCGAAGGCAAGCGCTGGAATCTGGACACCGCCATATTGGGAGCGCAGGAGCGGTTGCCGTCCATCCTGATGACGGCGCTGGTCACTGCGTTAGCCATGTTCCCCATCGCGTTCAACAGCGATAATCCGGGGCGTGAAATCATGGGGCCTATGGCGGCGATCATCATCGGCGGCCTGGCCTCTTCAACGCTATTGAACTTATTATTGCTGCCCGCCATTTTGCTGCGCTATGGAAAATTTAAAAGCCAAACTCATACCGATAGATAAAGACTCGGAAGCGATTATTCTGCTGCACGGTCTGGCTAGAACCAGCCGTAGCATGAATAAAGCCGATAAGCTGCTGGCCGCTTACGGTTATAAAATCATCAATGTGGATTATCCTTCGCGAAGCGCAGACATCAGCGCCTTGGCACAACAATACATTGCTCAGGCATTGAAACAATGCGGCCGGAAAGACGTTAAAAAGATCCACTTTCTGACGCATTCTATGGGCGGCATTTTGCTGCGTGATTATTTGGCTAGCCAAAGTATCGATAAGCTGGGACGGGTGGTGATGTTGGCTCCGCCCAATCAAGGCAGCGAGGTGGTTGATAAACTGGGAAGATGGAAGTTGTTTTATTATTTAAACGGCCCGGCCGGATTGCAGTTGGGTACCGATAAAAACAGCGTGCCGAATCAGCTTGGCCCGGTAAATTGTCAGCTTGGGATTATTGCAGGCAACAAAACTGTCAATCCTTTGCTGTCATGGCTGATTCCCGGCGTCAACGACGGCAAGGTGTCGGTAAGCAGGGCACAAGTGGCAGGCATGAACGACTTTATCGTGATGCCTTATTCGCATTCATTTATCATGCGCCGCGAGGCTGTCATAGAACAGGCGCTGTATTTTATTCAGCAGGGTTATTTCGCAAGATGAGTTATTTGCCAAATCGCGCTCATGTTCGATTTTTTTAACCCCGTCCTTTAATAACTGACCCGGATGCCTATCTCCGCACTGCGCCCCGGTTCCGGGGCAAAGTTACGCAGGTACGATGTGGAGTTACGGATGTTTTCGTTCAACAGGTTTTTAGCCTTTGCAAACAAGAGCATTTCCGAATCGCCAAAGCTCGCCAAGCGATATTGCGCACCCAGGTTCAACAACAGATAGCCGGGGGTGTTTGAGTCATTTGCGCCTGAATGATTCTGCGCTTCGCCCCTCGTCAATCGGGCATTGGTCGACCAGTCATTTTTTTCATAACTCAGTTGCAACCCGTAGCGCAATGGCGGCATACGGGGGACGTTGCCGCCCTGCTCAAACGTGCCTCGGGTATAATCGCCGAATAAGGTCAGATCGACCGATCCGTAACGGTTTTGCATCAGTGGAAACACGGTTTGGGCTTCAAA
>CAZAUB010000165.1:0-6167 GCA_964488195.1 uncultured Methylobacter sp.
GAGCATACTTTTTCACTTTCTGACTTATGGGAATAAAAAATCATCCATGAAAATTAACTACACACCCGTCATTTTCGGCCTTGCTTTAGTTACCGTTATTTCAGGCTGCGCTATGGCACCTGAACAACCAGTTGAACAAGCCGAGCCCGCGCCGTTTGTCAGCGACTACCCTACCCGCGACCGCGTTGACTATGTTTTAAACTGCGTTGCACAACACGGCGGCCTGACCTATATCACTCAATATGCCTGCGGTTGTAAAATCGACAAAATCGCTGAAAAACTGAGTTTCGCTGAATATGAGGCCGCGAAAACCTTTACTTACCTAAGCAAGGGCCAAACCGGCGATGCCGGTGCAGCTATGCGCGATCCTGCTCAATCCAAAGACTTAAGAAAACGGCTTAAAGAAGCGGAGCAATCTGCTGAAAAAAACTGTTTTGTGAAATAGCAAAAAAGGGTGAAGGGCAAAAGGCGAAGGGTGGCCTCGGTCACCCTGTAATTGTTTAGTACACAACATCACAATATAGGCATCACACTTATTGCTATTAGGCCTGGGTTGAATTGATGCCTATGCAAATCGATTCAATAATACACCCTGAACGAGCGCTGTATTTGCTCAAACTCAAACAGATAGGGCTTTGCCACTTCGTAATTGGCGGCCACGACCAGCAGATCATGGGAAAAAACCGAGGTGTTGTACCAGTTGAAGCTGCCTTCAATGACAATGTACTCGTCAATAATGCAATATTTGGAATGAATCGGGGAATAAGGCACCGGATGATCGTCTTGTCCATAAACCAAGCCTACCGCAATACCGGCATGCTTTAATCGATCGACTGTCGGCAGCAACGGGCGATTCAGCTCATCCGACATCGAGCGTTCTATGCCGATACGTCCCTGTCTGGCCAAATGCCCGTTAAGCAGGATATGGACATTGACACCCCGGTTCTTGGCATTTATCAGCGCATTGACCACGCTGTCATGATGATCGCCCAACAACTCGCCGATCAGGAATAATGACACTTTAATCGAATATCTGGCGCGGTTAATTTCGGCCAATATGGCGTGATGAGGGCGGTAGGGTTTGCCGTTCAGCATGACGTGCCGACCGAAGGTATACAGCAGGTTGAAATGGCTCAACGGGTCGATGCCGTATTTTTGATTGACGCCGCCCCGCTGGCTTTGAAAGATATTATCCAGCAGACGGCAGACGCCTTTGGAATGAAAGGTCATCCCCGATTCCCAATTGGCCCACCAGCGATCGAAGGTGATATTGAACGAACCCAGTATGCTGTCCTCGTCATTAAAAATAATGAATTTAGTGTGCATATCCGGCTCCACTTCGATCAGATGATGCTTGGGACTGCAAAACACGCCGATCAATTCAATCCCGGAACGTTTTAATCGCGCATAGTTTTGGCTATTGGTCAGGGTCATTTTTCGCCAATCGACGATGCACTGAACCCAAACCCCCTGCTCACTGGCGGTTACCAAATGGGTGATGAAATCATTGTCGTCTATGCAATCCACGCTGACTTTTATCGTGCATAAGCGTTCAGGATTTTCGTGCTTACAGCGGATCACCTTGTCGATCAGGTCGTGAATATAACGCTTGGGATGATAAGGATGGTGCTGCTGTCCTTTGGTAAATTTGGGCACCAGTTGCAAGGCTTCAAAATGATGGTTGTACCAATCTACATCGCTTTGCAATTCACCGGCATTCAGCTCGTAGGTTCGATAACTGTTGTGCGTTGCCCAATCCCCGGTAATCCTCCGGTACTGCGGATAATCCCCCTGGAGTTGATGCCAATCCATAAAGATATATTCGTTTTGGGAAGCAATGGAACGCTCATCGAGATGCACAATAAAGGCGAACTTAACGCAATTGATCTGGCCGAAGTTGCTGGAAAACGGGTGTATATAAAAATCCCGCGTACAGCGCTTGTGACGATCCCACTGAATATCATAGGCATCGGTATCGACTATATAGGTTTCACAGACCGCATCGCGATAGACTTTTAGAATAACTTTTACATTGGCCTGAACGCCGAAAAACACATCAAAATCTATTTTCCCCCAGCGGATATAGAATTTGTCGTTAAAATCGTTAACTCTTTGAAAAGAGCCGCCCAGGTTTCCATGAGTGGGCGAGGCGTAATGTTCAGCTATCTGCATAGGTTTATCTCCGTAATAAGGGGCCGAAGCCTTCTACTCTCATGCCGAATGGGAAAAACGGTTGTGGAGTGCAAGCTTTGCTTGCGCAGCAGGCGAAGCCTGCACTCCTGCCTTTCGCCTTATATCTTAGGCTCAAAGGTCATAAAATAACCGCAATGATCGGAAACCCTGCCATAATCCTGCTCGGTAAACAGAACCGTCGCAGATGTAACCCGCAGTTCGCTGGTTTTATTCAAGAAAATATAATCAATGCGATAATCGTCAGTCGGATAATCTTGCCAGTAGGGATCGTTGACCCTAAAGATTTTTTCAAACACGCCCTGCGAGTTGGCCGCCAAATACTGGTCGTCATATTGGTGGGCATCAACCACCAGATGATAGCCTTCTGATCCGGCGGTAATATTAAAATCGCCACACAGCAGGGTGGCGACGACATGCGCCGACTGTTTTGCATCGGCCCAGTCGCACAGTCGTTTAAATTGTTCAGAAAACCCGTATTCCCACCAGCTTAAATGCGCCGAAAAAACATTAACCAAGCCCATATAAGGCACCTTGATTTGAGCCATGACCACTTTTCTGGCGTTAATGTTGTAGACATCATGACTGCTCGACACATACTTGGAATCCTGTTTGCTCAACGGATATTTGCTTAAAATGGCAACGCCTTCGCGGTACTTGTCAAAACCCAGATGCGCCCAGTCTGTGTGGATATGAAAGGGCGTAGCCAGGCGATCATTAATTATTTTGGCGGAGTTGGACTCCCAGTTCCCTGCCCCATCGTTCCAAAGTTCAGCCACTTCCTGAAGACAGACCACGTCGATATTCAGTTCGTTAATCGCCTTGGCTATTTGGGAAAACTTATAATCCTGATTATCTTCCTGATAACAATGCAGATTAAGAATCAAAACTTTCAGCGGCTCGCGGCTGATTGAGTAATTTTTACCGTGGTTATTGTCCCAAAAAACCCGACCGTTGCGTTCAACGCAGATGCTGTATTGCAAGCGAAAAACCTGACCGATCTTAAGCCAGCCTTTCCAGATTGCAGCCCCATACTGATTGGGGTTTCTGGCATTGCTGAGCGCCTCTTTGTCCCAATAGTTTCTTTTGAAATGACATGGGGTTTTATGGGTGTGCTGCCAGTTATCCGTTGTCCAGTGTACGGTCACTTTGTCGGCATCTGTGAACTTGTCCACCGCTGCCGTGATCGGAACGTTTTTTTGTCCGTCATCCAGCTTGTTGGCAAAATCGATATTTAAAACCGGAACAGTGCAAGCCACCTTGACGCCTGAGTCGGCCTGACTGGAATAATTTAAGCCTTGTTTGTTATCCCAGTACTCGGCTCCCGAAGTCTGATAGCGCAAGCCGAACCGGATATTGCCAGGTAGAGATTTAACCGGGGTAAGCTTGAAAGTTATCCGGGCCTGCCAGTACTCCTGATCGTGTTCCAGCTTGCTGTGATAGTTTGCAGGCAAAGTTTGCCATACGCCGTCTTCACCCGACCAGATCACATCGACCCGTTTGTCGTAACTGACGCTTTCCACTCGCATAAAAAAGCTCAACGCCTGCTGAACGCCTGCTTTTTTTCGGGTAATCACATTTTCAACATACAGCAGTTGGATTTTGTCCAATTTTTGTCTCCGTGATTGCAGGCCTGAGATACTGACAGGAAGAGCAGTTAGAAAAATGGAACGCTGATGACGCTGAGTGTAAGATCAAATAAGATTTCTCTTGATCATCGTGTGTTCATCATATTCATCTGCGTTATCTGCGTTCCATTGTATTTGATGGCTGAGTAGTTATGTTTTTTCTTCGTGACGCCTAAAGGCGACTACTTTTGGTTTTTGCGGATCAATTAATTTTTCTGGTTTGAAAGATTGTAATCCCGAAAATCAATGTCTGGAAAAATATTATCCATGATCTCCAGAGCGGTCAAGTAGCGCTCGTTGATTCTGTTCTTGCGAAAACTGTCGTGTAAATAGTTAAATCTGGCCAGATGATCGGTGATGCGCTTGTTCGCATAGTCGATGGTTGTCCCTGATTTCATGATAAACGGCCAATCGGAGGCTTGTGCAAGCAAAATCGATCTGGCGGCCTGATTCAAAGCCCGCGTCTGTAATGAAGTGAGCGTTAACCCTTCAACATCATGCGCCAGTTTTTCCATCTCAACCTCGGCCTTGTGGAGCAATGGGTAAATCCAGTCATTCGTTTCATTGATCCAGTAACTGGAATAGCCTTGGTTACCCCAGGTCGATGCGGCGGGTGTAGCAATCTGAGGCGCCGGCTGCTGTTTTAAATAATCGCCGCAACTGATTAGCTGCACGCCATTGGTTTTTTCGCTTGCCAATCTCAGCACACATTCCAGCCAGTACGCGCCTTCAAACCACCAATGACCGAACAGTTCGGCATCGTATGGAGCTATTATAATCGGCTGCGATCTGTCCATAGTAGCGCTAAGCCGGTCAATTTGACGCTGGCGTTTATCGACAAAATCCTGTGCATGTTCACGCGCCTTTGCCCATGCCTTCCTCGGATTGTAAACTTCCTTGGGCAGATTCTCGCCAGTCACTCGATGATATTTAATGCCGGTGTTGATACGGGTTTTCCCGTCGAGAATGTAGGGCGCGATATAATCTAACTCCCGCTCAAAACCGATGTCGCTGTAATATTCGCGGTAATCAGCATCGCCTGGATAGCCTTCCTGACTGCTCCAGACCTGCCGTGACGATTCGGGATCGCGTGCAAATGCCGCGACACCGTTGTCGCAAGCTATCGGCGCATAAACACCGTTACGGGGCTCCGAACTTGCATCCATAACACCGTGCGTATCAACAAAAAAATACTCGATACCGGCATCGGCTAGCACTGTCTCAAGGCCTGGATAATAGCCGCATTCAGGCAGCCAAAAACCGGTCGGAGTACTACCAAAATTAGCTTTAAATATAGTGACACCGGTATTAACTTGGTTACGGACTGCGGTTTCGCTGACATTAAGTAGCGGCAAAAAACCATGGGTTGCGGCGGTCGTTATCAACTCAAGCTTACCGGTGGCCTGATGTTTTTTAAACGCCGCCAATAAATCGCCTTGATAGAGATCTTGATAAATATTTAGCGCATTTATAAAAAAACGCCGATAGAGCCTCGCTAATTTTTGATATTCAGGCTGCTTGCGGGTTTTGATGATTTCCTTTTCAGCCAATTCCAGCCGACTATGCAGATGTTTCAGATAGCGTGTTTGCAGTAAGTCGTCGCATAGCATGGACATCAGCGTCGGCGACAATGACAGCGTCAACCGGTAATCCACGTTATCCGCGTGCAAACGGTCAAGTACGCCGATCAGCGGCAAATAGCACTCGGTCATGGCTTCGAACAGCCAGTTCTCCTCAAAAAAACTGTCATGTTCAGGGTGCCGCACATAGGGAAGATGTGCGTGGAGAATAATACTCAGGAATCCTTGTCCGGCATGCGGCATACTTTTTATCATCTCGCTTATTTATTGATTCCTAGACCTGAGGCGTTGTTGCTCAGACGATAGGTGGAGTCTTGATGCCAAGCCGGCTGTCCACCGTGGGCATAAATAGTATTCGAATGTACAAATTCAATAAAGCTGTCATCCGTGCCACATTTGCCGATAGCCGCTGAATAAGACACTTCATCTGCCGGGCTGGGTAAGGCCACTTGTTGATGGGTATCGGTGCCATCAATGGCTACGTCGAACCATGATACTGTTTCGGCATCCGCGCTTTCTTCGTCGGGTTGCGAATAAATTCTTAAAGTGAATTGATCGTTGCCATCGTAATCAGGCATGGATGTTTCCCGGTTTTTTCCCAGATTCCAATACGCATAAAGGTGTCCGGGATCGACGGGCAAAAGCATTAATTCCGGCGTGTTGCAGGATGGTTTCGGGGCAAAATTCCGGGCGACTTCCTCGCCAATATTCAACAATTCGCTGGGCGAAAGCCTGATTTTTTCGGCTAGTTCCGGCATCGGGCTTGAAA
>CAZAUB010000166.1:0-6159 GCA_964488195.1 uncultured Methylobacter sp.
GGCCCGCTTTCTTGCCTTGACCTAAGTGGTAATACTTGGCGACATTACGCATCATTAGCTCCATGGGTTAGTAGTCTTCCGGCAGCAACAAAGTCGTCACCGAACGATCCGCCTCGGTAATCACCCAAATCTTGATTGCATCGGTTATTTGGTAGGATGAAAACAGTCGGTATCCATGACTTAGGGCATAGTTGTTTTCGGCAATGTCCTCTTCGCACAGGTCGCCCCAGTTTCCACATTGATGGCGGCATAATAAACTGGTGGGCGATACGTTACATTCTTGCAGCGCATCAATAGCGCCGGGTGTCGCTACGGTCTGTCCAAGATCAAACAGTGGATTTTTATGAATGTTGGTCATGTGATTCTCCTACGTGGTTGTAATGCGAGTTGTGGGATAGGTCGGTATTTGCAACGATGAGTTTTGGAGTCAATGATATAAATGCCGCGTTTAGGCTTCTGTCTTGAGTGGCTGCCATTGGGCCAGAACACGGCACTGCCACCTCCGCCATAATGTTTGGCGATACCGTCTTCTCGGTAGATAGATTTGCTACGTCCGGAAATACCGCAGATTGCTACAGGAGCGCCACAGCCCATGCTCCACAGTTTTAGGGGCTTTCGCCAGTAGGGGGTTGCCAGACCTGCACCGTAAGAAGGAATGACAATGGGCACATCAGCGTTTGCCCCCAACTGGATGGCCTCAATCATCATCTGAGTGCCGAGGGGGCTTGGATTGTCGGCAGCATCTGCGCAAATCAGCGGAATACAGGCAAATCCCGGTTTCCAAGAAAAGCAGATACCGGTTAGACCGACTTTGATAGCTTCTCTTTGCCACCGAATACGTTTAAAGTAGGTTCCGTGAATTGCGCCGTCGTAGACTAAAAAAACCGCATTGCGTAGGGACGTTCCTTCTCGAACGTAGCCTCCTGCTATAAACGCAATCTCGGAGGTTGCACAGGCACTGAGTGTTTCGCGGGCTTGATCTATCGATAGAGCGTGTTTGCTTGCCTTGTCGAATGGCATCAATTCCGGAAATACCACCAAGTCTGCGCCTTTCGATGCCAACAGTAGCTCAGGGATTGCTGACAGAACCAGAGCTTGTCGTTGGCGTCCAGTTGAATTAAAGCAATTTTCATGGTTTTGTTCTCATAGTGGCCCCTCATTTGGCTTGCAAAAGTGGTGGAATTTAAGGTGATTTTTTAATCGATGTCGTGATCGCGGCAATGTGGGCAGTGCCTATTGTTTAAATCATCCTTCGATTTTTCTGGGTATAGTTGACAAAGAAACTCATGGATAATAAGAAGGGCTTTAATTTGCTTGCTGCATTTTTTGACCGGTTTCTGATCTTTTGTTGGATCATCGTTGTCAGCTTCCTGTTTCAAACAACCACTTTGGTCTAAAACTAAAACGATATTTAAAGCTTGGGTAAATCGGGTGTCATTCATGGTCGTTTTTCCTTATGTTTGATTAATTATTTATGCAACTGCTGTACGGCTCTTTGCTGAACCTTCTCCGATCGAAAGTCATAGCGAGCAGTGGTTTGAATGTCTTGATGCCCCGCCAGTTGCCGAGTGGTATTCAGATCAACACCCGCTTCAAGCAGTTGCGTGACAAAAGTACGCCGTAAGTCATGGGGCCTGACGTTGCCGATTTGGGCTTGCTCTGATCGCTGCTGAATAATGTCGTAGATGCTTTGTCCCGTGAGCGGCCTGCTCAACACTCTTCCCGATTTGCTAACCGGGTTAAACAGACTGCCGGGTTGATTGCCACGCAGTTTCCGCCATTGGCGAATAATCGAACGGCTCTCGCTGTTGAGGTAGGCGTATCGCTGCTGGTTGCCTTTACCACAATGGATATTGAGCAAGCCGGTTCGGCTGTTGAAGTCATCAATGTCGATGGCGACCACTTCCGAGCGTCGTAGCCCCGTTGCCAGCATCAATGCAATCAGGGCCCAATCACGTCTACCCGCCACAGACTTGTCTAGCTTACAAGCACGATGCAGCTTGCATATTTCACTGGCGTTTAAGCTACGGCCATGAGGTAGACGCTGACCCCGCACCGGTTTAACATTGTTGAGGAGCAGTAGTTGGTCTGCTTTGATCAGCCCAAGGTTGAAGCAGGAGCGCATTACTCCGCGCAGTGCCGACAAAGCAAGGTTGATGGTGTTGGCGGCCTTGCCCTGCTGGCCAAGCTTGTTTCTAATCTGCGCCAGATGTTGATATTCGACCAGATTCCAGGGCATGGCTTCTAATGTCCCCACAAAGCCCAGCACTGCGGTCGAGCTAATCAGCAAACTCTTTACCGAGCGGCGACCAGAAGGCGCAAGGCTGTCCAGATACAGGCTAACTGGGTTGGTTTTGTTCTGTTTGGTAAGCAAATAATAGGTATTAAATTTTATTTGCAACTTTTGTCTGCTGGGTACAGATGCTGCTTGCATGTTGTATTCCTCTGGTTTTGGTGGGGTAATAGGTTGGTCAAGCTGGATTTGTTTAACACTTAAGATAAGCCGACTTTTAATCAGTTTACATATGGCCTGTTTTAATGTTCATTAACGCAAGTAACCGCCAATGGCTACCACCCGCCCAGTTCAGCCAACGAGGTCACTTCGTCAGCACCCACCACAAAGTGATCCAGGACTTTCACGTCAATTAGAGCCAAGGCTGCTTTCAGTCTGTCGGTAATGTCACGGTCGCTTTTGCTTGGGACGCTATGGCCAGAGGGGTGGTTGTGAGCAAATATTATGGCGGCGGCATTCAGCTGTAAGGTACGCTTGACGACTTCACGCGGATAGACCGAGGATTGATCGATGGTGCCACTAAACAGCTGTTCAAAGGCCAACACTCTATGTTGATTGTCGAGAAAGATGGCCCAGAAAGTTTCGTGCTCAAAGTGCGCCAGTTGTACCGGTAAATAAGATGCTGCAATCTCGGGGCTTGTAATAGATCGCCCTCGGGCAAATTTACGCCGAATCAGCTGATTGGCCATAGCCAGTATCTCGTCGGCGTTGACGGGGCGATCAGTGATGTATTGCCCCGGTTGTTCGGTGGCAATAAAACCTTTGTTTTTGTCCATTTGAGACTCCGTTTAGAAATTAAAAATTATGCGGTTGATTTGTGCAAACACTTTAAATCAGTGGTCTTTAGCAAGTAGGTATGGGCGGGCATCAACCAATGTCGTTTTTCGACACAGTCGCTAATCATCGAGCAGCTGCTGAGCAGCACATATCGGATGTCGCTTGAGTCGTAGATCAGTAGCCTGTTGTCGGTAATGCGATAAACTAATGTCCAATGGCCGTGATAGCCTTCCAGGGCCAGAAACACGACGCTGTTAGGCTGTTGCAGAAACTCGCTCAAAGTCTGTATATAGAGCCGCTTGTTTACGCCTGGTTGCCGATGAAATGGCTTATATCGTTGTATCGGATATTTCTTGCAGACTATGTATTTCAGAATGCTGGCAATCTCGTTGATTACGATGCCATGCGTACAGCGACTGGCCAGCGGTGCTTTGCTTTCTATGTGCGTCAGAATCTGCTTAAATAAACGTCGCGCTGCACATTTAGATAGTGGCCCGCACAAATAGTCGACGGCATTAACCAGCGCATATACGCCGCACAGACCATCGAGGTCGCCTTGTTGATAGGGATAGGGTTTAGCCATGAGCTTTTCAGGCCCTTTCCTGGACAGTCACCAGAAAGACTTGGCTCTTGTAATAACTGCAAAAATTGGCTTGCCAGATCTTGTACAGAGCTGCACCATCTCTAATATCAAACTCTCTGCCCATCTGCTGAAACTTGCCGTAGCTAAAATCAAAGTCGAGCTCCTTGTCTAGTTCGGCATAGCGGGCATCTCCAACATAGGCAAAGTCGGTGATGTACTGAATACGGCCATGCCCATCGACGGCAATTTCGACAGGATGATAACCTCCACTTTCTGCACTATAATCAGGGTCACGGAAATTGATGATGAATCCCAAAGAAGCATCTACTTGGCTTGCTTCGAGCTCTTGGGCAATAATCGCTGCCAGCTGTTTACTGACGGCAACGGGGTAGCCTGTTTGTATGATGTTCATTTTTGTCTCCCACGGCAATGCGCAGCCGACAAAGGGATGCCTGCTGGCCATACGCGATGTGTGTGAAATGGAAAGAATTAGGTCGAGCCATCAAAGTATCAGCGGGGCCGATTTGATTGCGCTCAGAATGTTTGTTGGATTGCCGCAATGATCAGCAGCGAATGACATAACTCGATTTTAATTGAGTCAAGTCTATAATATCATTGATTATTTTAAACGCAACTTATTCTCGATGTTACCTGTATGCGATAAACTAGAATACAAAATCAAACCAAGGGGTGATAGAAATGCCATCAAATACAAAGAAGTATGATAAAGAGGGACTTGTTAGGGTGGAAATTGACATGGATTTTAAAACCTATGCAATTCTTTTAGCTCTTGTTAAGAAATCAGGTTACAAAATAGGGCCGGATTATAGGCAAAAATCCGAAGGAATCCGAGGTGTTTTGACCCAGGGGACTCTCGAACTTTACCAAAAATATGTTGAGGAAAACGAAGTTGAAGAAGAGGGCGTGCAGCATAATGGTTTGAATAAAATTAATCAACAAGCCTATATTTTTGCAAACCATGCGAGAGCGATGAAAATAAATGGAATCCCTGATGAAAAAATTGTTTCAACATTGCAATCCAAACTTCCTAGCTACCTTAAAGACCACAAAAAAGGGAAGCTTCTGGCTGAAAAAACTATGAAAAAATTTGTTGCTGCATCAACATTTTCTACTATCGAGCTTCCTGAATTGAAGCCAGGAATGAAGGAAGATTTGAAACGCAAGAAAGTGTATAAATATATTAAGCTGCCTACCAAAAAGAGCTGATTTCAATAACACATACTGGTTGTTTAAACATGATAGTGTCTGATACCGGTAACCATAGATAAGCCAGTTACTCGACATCAATTCATTGCCCAAGTTTACATTTGAGAATGACTGAAAATGGGTTAAAACCTACTGTAGATGCCTCAAACACCCTTGCGGATAGCGTCAAGTAGTGATTATCCAGCAAATGGTGGGAGCCGAGGAAGATGTATTAAGCATAATGCTGTTTTAAGTGCGGTTGGACAGGTCGTAGTAAAATGCAAGTTCTCCTAAAGTATGTTGTTTTTTAGTTGAAACTGACCGGCTGCAAACGGCCATTATGCAAATGGTCATATGTTTAATGTTTGGTTGTTTATCTTACGCGTGATTTTTGTAGGAATTGTTACCTCGATGTAACAAAGCAAGAGTTTGAGACAAGGATCAAAGTAGGGTAAGGAACCAGGATCAGCCGCTCGTGTTTTTTTACATGATATAGGCTCCCATCAATCTACATAGGTGTTTAAGCCAATTAGTGGGGCGTATTAGTCTAACTGAAGTTTCCCAGAAATTTTAAAGTTAGAATATTATTTTATTGGCAACTCAGTATATAAGCTAGACATAGTCGGCTTATTTAATACGTTAGTCAATTATTGGGCTATTTATTTGAAAAACAACAAGTTGTTGATGAATGAGGTCGTGTTTTATTGTATAATGTAAGGTCTTAAGTCTTTGATTACACAACCAAACAGACCTCATTTATGTTCATTTTACGTGATATTTCACAGCCGCTTCAATCTCATTTTTCCGATACCGCCTTGGGCAAAGAGCGAGCCTCTTTATTTGTTTATACGTTACTGTCGATTATCATTCCCTTTACATCCTCCATCACCTCTTGTGTCTTCGCTGTCTGGTAACTTTATTTGGGATTGAGATAGAAAAGAAGCGTTTTTACACATTCATGGCATCAACAACATTACCTTGGCGGAGTCTTTGGCAAACCGTTTGGGGATTAATACCAGCCCCTGAAACAGATGACCGTTTGCTGGTGGCTCTAGACGACACTATCAATCCCAAAATTGGGAAAAATATCTTTGCTTGCGATACGATTTTCGATCATGCCGCTAAAGCGAATCAAAGCCAATATCCATGGGCGCAAAATATTGTCGCGGTCGGTTTGCTAAAGCAAATCAAAGGGCGTTGGGCTTGCTTATTTTTAGATTTCCGGTTTTATTTGCCTAAGAAAACCGTAACTATTCAGCGTAAATTTCAGAATAAATAAATCCCATAGGGTTCATATAAT
>CAZAUB010000167.1:0-6138 GCA_964488195.1 uncultured Methylobacter sp.
TATTCGTACTGGAAAACACCCGCATGTTGTTTGGCGATGCCAATGCGACCATGCAAGCGGTGTTGAAGGCGTTGAAGGGGTAAGGTTTAAAAAGCCGTGAGTTGGGGCGAGCACAGTGCGAACCCCAACATTTCAGGCTATCGCCCCGATTCTTTGATTTACAGCACCTGTTTATCTGAAACAATCCCACTATTTTCCACACAATTTCGGCCATTATGTTTAGCCCGGTACAACGCAGAATCGGCTGATTTAATAAGTCGCGTGGCAATCTCGCCGTCTATTGAAATAGAGGTGCTATCCGGCACGTAAGTTGACACGCCTATAGAAACGGTAACCGAGATAGAAGTATCGTTAAATGCAATGACCAGCGCCTGAATTGCTTTGCGTACCCGTTCTGCAATTTCCAGAGCCTTAGGTTCATCGATATTGGACAATAAAGCAACAAACTCTTCCCCACCGTATCGGACAAATACGTCATTGTCTCTCAACTGGTCTCTTATCGCGGCAGCCACCAAAGACAGCACCCGATCACCACCCTGATGACCATACTTGTCATTGACTGACTTAAAAAAATCTATATCGAAGAACTGGCAGGATAACGGTTCTGCATTGCGTTGGCAGCGGTTCAACTCTTCGTCTATGCGTTGTTCCAAAAAGCGCCTGTTATTAACACCGGTTAATGCATCGATATAACTGATCCGCCTTATCTCTTCGACGCTAAGGTTATTTTCCAGACAAACGCTGACTACAGAGCTGAGGTGTTCTATGAAATCTGTAGCCATATTATCGGCAAATCTATCCAGCTGATAGCTGCCCAGATTTAAAGTCCCCAGATATTTGCCCCGGCGAGTTAAGGGTGTAATGGCAACGCTGGCGGGGTGTCTATCAATGTGCGGGAAAAAGTCGGCGCATCGGGCATGTTCATAAACGCCAATATAGGGCTGAATGGCGGTTGATTTTAAAGGTTCCTTACTGCCCAGCAGCATTAAACCGTTTTTTGAACGGGGCAGGTAACCATTGTCAGTAAGCGTTTTTGCAATTTCACCTGTTTCGTCGATCAGGCATAAGCTGATCACATCAAGATCAAAATAATTTTTACCCTCTTCAAGCAGGTGGTCAATGGTATCCGATAAAGAATTGAGCTTTAGCAATCTTATTTCGAACGCCCGAAACTTCTGCAAGATAGCGCTGTTTTGCTGAACGCGCTCAAACATGGTTTCTAAATGGCTTTGCAGCACGACTAAATCGGTAGCTAAATCTTCTTCCAAGTTATTCTCTGAATAATTAAGGCGACCCCGTAAGCCTAGCAGCTTCTTAAAAAAATACTCAGTCAATCATGTATCTACCTCACAAATACCTGAGATTTTTTACTCTTTCTTTTTATGCCGTTACCTAGCCTCTGCCCAGTTTTCTATTGCTCAGCTCAATCTTATAATGAATGCAACCGTCAACTAACGGTATGCTCCTGGCATATTTTCTCGCTATCGATTTGGCTGAGCTGTTCTTTGGTTAAGCCGCAAACAAAACCATCCAAAGTGGTGGTGAAATATTTACACGTTTTACAAAGCCCGAAAGATTGGGATTTATTGGCTTTTTGCAGCGCAGTCAGTGCATTAACGAAAACATTTTCCTGGCTTTCGTTTTCTTTAAATATTGCCGAGGCCTGATTGTATAAATCTGCCGGACGGGCTTTATTCAAAATAGCATCGCCTTCAGCCATAAGGCTAAGATGCACCATGCGCCGGTCGATTGTATCGGCTGTTTTTTTAATATAGCCTTTTTTTTCCAGCAGCAGCAAGGTTTGGGAAACGGTGCCGCGGGTCATGCCCAGGTAATTGGTCAGCGCTGCCGGAGTATCGCTATAGCGGTTGCAGCGAGACAAATAGTCCATTACCTGCAAATGAACCGGTTGCAAGCCTAATTCCGTACACTTTTTACGTTCTTCGGATCGAATCAGCGCTGACATCCGCTCGATCAGATCAAATACATCAATTTTTTCCATAGAGCCTGTAAACATTTATTAATGCTGACAAAAAACAATATTTTAGCATATTTTATTAGGTATCGAATCGATATTGCTATATGGGTGCGCTGTCCAGCTTGTCTGCTAAATAAGCTATAGCCGCAGCAGGGGCGCAGTCCGCTGTCGTCATACCGGACTGAATTTCGGCTGCCGGGAATAAATCGGCAAAATCCAGATAAGGTCGACCTAAATTCGATGCAATCTGTTTAACCAGAAACCGCCCTACTCCGGCACCGATCAATGGGATGTTTTGTGGAAGCTCATGTTTGGATAGCCGGGTTTCACAGCCGCGTTGTATTTGCTGTATTTGCCGGGCGCGGATGTTTTCGGCAAATTGTTGCCAGCGCGGCAGTTCATCAGGATAAAAATCACAACCGATCATCCGCGATAATCGTCTGGCGCTGGCGAGGACTGTTTTTTCCGCACCATCCGCTGTGTCGGTTTGATCATGCGTGTCATTGAGTTCGCCGGTTACGCGATAGACATCGGCCATAGTGGCAAAATACTCGGCCATCAGGCCGATTTCTTTGCCTTGATCCAGTGCTGTTTGGGTAACGGCCATCACTGCGGTTCTGATGATACCGGTATAAATTAACTCTTTAGACATTAACCGCTGGTAATCGGTGTAGCCTTCTGCCGGCACTTGTCCATCATTAAGCAGCAGTATATCCGTGGTAGTGCTGCCGCAATCGACAAAAAGCCCATTGCTTAATTGTTGCGCGGCAAACAAGGCGCTGGCCAGCCAGTTAGCAGAGGCGATGGATGTGTAATACTTAGCGTCAATCTGTGAGGATTTCAGGAAGCCCTCCTGACCTGCAAAAATCAGTATTTCAGACTCCGGCAACAGTTCAATCATGGTTTGGATGATTTGCTTAACGCCATCGTCCCGATTATCGAACAAATCAACCAACTCGCCGGTCATGGTGATAGCATGACGAGGATTTGAACCGGCCAATTCCTGCATAATAGTGTTTACAGCATGTTGCAGTTGAGCTAGCCCCTTCCATAGCGGGCACGGTTGCTGGTAAACGGCGATAATCTTACCGGTGCTATTGATTACCGCCGCTTTGACATGAGCGCCGCCTATATCCCAGCCTACAATATGTAGAGGCGACCGGCCGGTCGCCCCTACGGACGGCTGTTTTGCTTGAACGGTGATAGACCTGTTACAAATCGGGTTAAGTATCGGCTCACCATGCAGTAACTGCAAAACTAGTTCAGCAACATTGATGCCTAAAGCATCATATATACCGACAAACGAAGTGGTCAGGCGGGGATTTATTTCAAGTACCCACGTTTGTTCGACGGTTTCTATCAAATCGATACCAACATAACCCCACAACTCAGGCAAAGCTCGGGCTATTTTATCGATCACAGACTGATAAGAACCAAGGTCTGGATGATGATTAACCACGATGTCTGCCAAGTGATATTGCTGGTTGATCAGTTCAAAGCGCTGTAAATTGGCACACACTAACCAGCCGCAACCTCGCTTGAATAAACACGATAAACTGGTCTTTGCACCTTGTAAATGCGGCTGAATGATGTAGGGGCCTTTCCGGGCAGCCATCCGTTCGAACTCTAGCTGGTTGGTGATGACATAACTGTCTGCACAGCCAACACCATCAACCGGTTTAATTATCCATTCGCCGCCTGTCCCTTCGACGGGCTCAGGGCAGGCCATGGGCCTGTCGGAGGAGGAGAAATAAGTATCGTCAAGCATCCGGGTAGGAACAGTGGCTATATGATGCCGGTTGAGCAGCTCATAAGTCTTAAATTTGTTACCGGCAATGGCAACGGCCATTGTTGGCGATGTCAGCAATATCTTGCCCAATGATGCTACCGTTTGACACAGGGCTTGTAAAATACCGTCGAATTCCGGCGCTATCGGCCATACCAGATCAGATTGCTTAACCAGTCGCGCAAATTCATTGGTAATATTATGCTCAGGCCTGATGCTGATGGTGTTTATGCCTGTCATGCTGATTAACTCATTAAGTCGCCAATCCAGCATGACAGTCACTTCGAGATTGTTTATTCGGATATTGTTTAATCTGATCAGGTTATCAAGCAACGCATTCAGCATCAAACTGCCTTCACCAACCAGGAAATCAGGCAACTCCTGCTTATTAAAGCCGCCGCCGGTGATATACTCAAACACCAGAATTTTCACAATACTCAATAACCAGCTATAAACTAGAACGTGGTATTGTATCATCCGCAAACCACGTATTTTATGAAAATAATCCCGGTAATAGATTTAAAAGACGGTGTCGTAGTGCACGCCAGACAAGGCGATCGTGTGCACTATCAACCCATTAACACCGACTTGTGCAAGTCGTCTGATATTTTTCAGGTTATTGGGGCGTTTCTGGGTATTTATGAGTTTGATACCCTCTACATTGCAGACCTGAATGCGATTACCCATCAGGGTGAACATAACCGTTTAATATCTGAGGTGCTGATTCGTTTTCCTCAAATAACCTTCTGGATAGACCAGGGTTATCAAAAACATGATCAGTGCTTACAGCATCCAGCCAATTACCTGCCTGTCTTGGGCAGTGAATCCTATCGAAATGAAACTATTTCAGAAATCAAAGCCTATAAAAACAACTTTATTCTTTCGCTGGATTATTCAAATGCAAATGCTTTAGGTGCGGAAAGTCTTTTTTCGGACCCAACTTTTTGGCCTGAAAATATCATCATCATGACATTGGAGCGCGTAGGCAGCAATCATGGCCCCGACCTGAACAAACTAACTGAGTTTTGCAGGCAATATCCGGACAACAATTTTATCGCCGCAGGCGGTATAAGAAATAAACGGGATTGTGTGCTTTTAAGTAAGGCGGGAATTCATCAAGCGCTTGTTGCCAGTGCGTTGCACTCCGGCGCTATTAAAACGGAAGATATTGCAGAATTTCAGGCAAAAAAATACCCCGTTAAGCCGGGGTATTTTTAGTATTCTTGATAACTAAATAAACTTAGTTAGCAGCGAATGG
This sequence comes from uncultured Methylobacter sp., assembly GCA_964488195.1. Lineage (GTDB taxonomy): Bacteria > Pseudomonadota > Gammaproteobacteria > Methylococcales > Methylomonadaceae > Methylobacter_A. Next base: position 5,023 of record CAZAUB010000167.1, read on the forward strand.
ATGTACAGCTGTACCTTTAGCAGCAACAACTTCAGCAGCAGTAGGAGATCCAGCAATAGCACGTTTCAAAGCTTCTTTAGTCGCTTCGTAGTTGTACTGTTGGATTTTAGCATCGTCTTCTGCAGCCCAGTGAATGAATACACCCACTGATACGAATAAATCATCAGCTTCAGCAGCTGGGATTGTGCCATCTTCTACACAATCAGCAACAGCCATAGCAACACCACGTTGTGCTGGGCCAAACATTTGAACAGCTTGCTTTGCGCCTTTGATTGTTACTTTGTTGAACATAACAGTTGAAGGTTTTACCATCAAGTTAGGTGCAACAACAGCCAACAAGCTGGAAAAGCCGTCTTTGTTGTTAGTTAAGCAGTTTGCAAATGCGGTTTCAGCAGCTGAACCACGTGGTCCTACCATCAAATCGATGTGAGCAACTTCGTTGCCTTCGCCAACCAACGATTCGCCAACGCATAATTTATTGATTTTAGCCATGCTTAATATCCCCTGTGAAGAAAAAAATGAAAAAATTGAATCTACTATCGACATTGTTAATGTCCCCTTATTTGTTTTTAACAAATTCCTTTTGAAGCCCTATTAGTAACAGTATTGTTACTAATTAAGTTCCTCTAAAAATGCCGTTAATACTGTCGCCACGATCATGTCAGCTGTAGTACCCGGATTAATACCATAAAACTTAAGCTCCTGATCCAGGCAAAAAAACAACGGCTTCATTTGCTCGGGATTATCAGTTTTAGACAGCTCCTCACTGAGCCGAGCCATTTTGGTAGCTACCATCTCAGAGTACTGATCTCCGTATTTCCTTTCGATATGACTATCGGGAAATTGACTCAGCATGTCAGCATACACAGCCGCCGCCGCCCAATTCCGGTCGCCCCACCGATTAAAGCCCGCATTGTACCTTAAAATCGAGAAATTAAAAATATCTTTATAGCCTGTAAGGTATTGAAGCGCAATGCGATCTTTTGCGCTGGCTATTTCCATGGCCTCAAGCAATGTGACCGATGCTTGTTCATTGACATCCTGCTGATCGGAACAACCCAAACCACCTGGCGACGCCAATGTTATGGCCTTGAAAACCCAATCGGCATCCTCTAT
>CAZAUB010000168.1:0-6106 GCA_964488195.1 uncultured Methylobacter sp.
TGTATTATAACCTATTGATTATATAATCTTAATGTGTTTTTCGGTCAGGCACTAGATACGGATGTAGACCTGAAGTACGGCATGCTAACCATACGGCATACCAAATTTGCCAAGTCTCGCCATGTGCCGATGCACCCGAGTACGACAGAAGCACTCAGGCAGTATCGGTCGCAGCGTAATTCATATATCGAAGTTACTGATGAAACGCCGTTCTTTGTCGGCACTCGTGGGCGGCTTTTGGGGCATGGACTCAGTTTGCGCCAGGTGAGTCGCGTCTTTATTGGTTTACGTGATCACTTGGGGTGGATTAATCGCGGTGCTCACGATGGTCCTCGCATCCATGATTTGAGGCACACCTTTGTCGTTCGCCGGGTGATGCTTTGGCATGCCCAAGGTGTGGATGTCGATCAACAGATGCTGGCGTTATCCACTTATGTGGGTCATGCGATGGTGACCAATACCTACTGGTACCTCACCGGCGTACCTGAGCTCATGGCGGTGGCGGCAGAAAAGTTTGAAGCCTTTACGCAAATGCCGGAGGTGTGCCATGTCTGAAATCACTGCACCACGCCCCGTATCGTTCGCATCACTGGTACAGCAATTTTTCACCGAGTATCTGGTGACGTAGCGTGCCTTGAGTCCACGTACCATCGCCTCTTACCGGGACGCCATGCTGTTGTTCCTGGATTTTGCGCGTAAGCGTCTGGGCAAGATGCCGATAGCGCTGAATCTAGCCGACATTGAGCCCGATTTAATACTGGCATTCTTGGATCACTTGGAGCAGGAACGACACAATTCGGTACGCAGCCGAAACTTGAGACTGACGGCGTTACGTGCGTTCCTGAAATTTGCGGCACGGCGCGACGTATCCTCCTTCTACGTCATCGAACAAGCGCTAGGTGTGCCAATGAAGCGTTTCGAGCGTCCTATACTTAGTTTTCTATCGCGCGAAGAAATGTTGGCGGTGTTGGGACAGCCAGGCGACACCTGGACTTCTCAGCGCGACCATCTGCTGCTGGCTATGCTCTACAATACCGGGGCACGAGTTTCGGAAATCATTGGTGTAAAGGTGGGCGATGTCGTTATGGATGAATCACCCTGTGTACACCTGCGAGGCAAGGGGCGCAAACAACGCACGACACCTTTATGGAAAAGTACGGTTCAGGAAATCCGGGCTTGGCTGGTACGCAATCCAACATTGGGGGCAGATGCCGCATTGCTGCCAAACAGGGACGGTCATGCCATGACGCGTTGCAACGTTACGCAGCGCCTCAACATCGCCGTGGCACGGGCAGCCAAGGTGCATAGTAGTCTCGCCAAACGGAGCATCTCGCCGCATACCATCAGGCATACGACAGCAATGCATCTGCTGCAGTCGGGTGTCGCTTTTAGCGTAATTGCTTTGTGGTTGGGACACGAGAGCACGATTACCACGCACCGATACGTCGAGGCGGACTTGGCGATGAAGGACAAGGCACTGGCGAGGCTTCAAGAACCCGAAACAACAATGTGCCGCTATCACCCAGTCGATGACGCATTGATGCAGTTTCTTCAATCCTTGTAACTATGTATAGCGCACTACCAGTGCTTTACTGGTAGTGCGTGGGATACGGAGCAAAATGAAACATAGCTATACATAGTTAGGTTCTATACATAGGGGTCGACAACTGCCAGTCGCAGTAGGGTCAACTGTTGGCTGATCGAAAGTTTCTTCTACTTTAAAAGTTGGCTGCCCACCGTTCCCAATATCCCGGTTTGTCCTGATACGCGTTTTTCTTGGCCCATCGTAGGGGAAGAAAACAGAACCTGACTGTATCAAAGCACATGGTGCCGTCTGGCTTTTGCAGAAAGGATTCCAAGCGTTGATACCGAGGGTCATTATTGTCATAGGGAAGGTCGATATAGATCTGCCCCATATAAGGCACGAGGGCGTCTTCATGGCAATACTCCGCGCAGGGTTGCCAGCTAATCCCAGACTCTTTGAGCCAGTTGATAATCCTTTGGCGGAGGCGGTCATGTTCAAAGTCGTAATTTATGTCCATATCATTCTCGGACGGGCAGTCGCTATCCTGCCAATGAAATTCCAGAAACAAAACTCCGCGCTGCTTTTTACGGGCAATAGCATCTATGTGATCGATGATTTGGGGCATAATGAAATTCCTCAAGTTGGGGAGATTGGGCAGCTGCTGCCGGAACCCGGGGTAGAAGTGGAGGTCTCCCGGCAGCATGATTGTTACGACTTCAAATTAGCGCAAATAGCTGGGTGAGCGAAGGATTCATCCACAGGCAAACTCCACCTTAGCCCGGCACACACCTATTGCGGTCATACCGTTTTTCTCATAGTTGGAGAATGAATTTTTATTGAAAATATGGTGATTGGGTGATTTTTTTGAATCACTAAATCACTGAATCACTTGAAATGACTAGATGAAATAAAATTACATGAATCTGGATTGCAGGCTGTAAATCGACGGGATTAGTCGATCTTAAAGCTGAGTAGTGTTGTCAGCTCGCACGCTTACCTTGGACAATTCATAGGCATACGCCCATCCTCCCGCAGTCCCTATCTTATTCAACGTCATGTTTAATGCTCTACTATCAGCAGCTTGCACATGCCCATAGGTAAGCTGCTTCTCAATCAAATAGAGTGCCCATCTACCGGAATGCCAATATCAGGTGTTTAAGTAAATTTCTCGTTGACAGAAGTTGCCCTAAGTTTACTACCAATGGGTTAAGCTCAAAGCAGCTGATTATGAATTTTTCTAAATTATTACCCTATGTCATCTGGCAAATAAAAGCTGGCATGTTGGTTTTTGATGGAGAAAATCCTATAAGCCATGTTGAGGCAAGTAAACTTGGCAAGCGATGTTACCTTTATGACTTGAGGTTTATCATAATATACTTGCCTAATGAATTATTTCCATTGCGGAAGAAAAGGTAATATGGAGCGCAAATTGGTAAGCAGGAAATTTAAAGTCGACAAGGATTTTATCCCGTGCCCCGTTGCAGACGATGATGAGTTGTTTCCAAATGGTATTTTCGAATTTAACATCACAAAGATGCTTGAGTGGATTGAACAAAACCCAGATGACGTTATTATCGAAAAAGTAGCAGTGAGCGGTTTCTTTAGGGATTCATCTATCACCGAGTCTCATATGGATTCGGTAGATATTTCTCGACCTGTAATACTGGCTGAAATAGCACCTGATTGGTATAACCTGATTGATGGTCATCACAGAATGGAAAAAGCGCGTAGGATGGAAATAAAAAACATATTGGCGTACAGGCTAAGTGCTGATCAGCATAAAAGATTCTTGACTTCAAAAAGGGCTTATTTAACCTACGTTGAATATTGGAACAGCAAGTTGAAATGACCGCTGGTACGACAATGTAATGCGCACCCTGATCACTTAGACGTAACATCTCTGTATATATAACACAGCCGACTAGAACTGCCTTTGATAATGACGAAAATAATACTTACAGTTACTGGATGGCTCATCAGAAAGTTCGGACTACTTCTATTGGTGATCCTCGCCCTGTTGCTAGCACCATCAGTCAAGAATGCGTGGCGAATTGTTGAAGATTTCCAGCCTGATACAGTTATCACGGACATCGCTCATCAGACAAAGGGGATTGCTCCAGACAAAAACAGCAGTGCTCAAGAATTAAAAGACTCGCTGAGCAGACTTCGAATCAGTCGCGATCAGAAGAAAACTGAACGCATCCAACTGGAGCAAGTTTCATGTATTTTGCCCACCTGCGCACTCATTAAGGACGCGAGAATTTATCGAGCAGATGCGGAAATTGAGACCTTTACTCAAGCCCTGACCTATGGCGAAGCGGTAGTTCGAGGTGCGCAGACCTGCCAAGAGCACAAACAAAACCAGTCAAGCGTTAATCAGCTCCGGCAAACTGTTCATGGGCTTAATCAGGACAAACCATGGTGGGTGCCCACATCACAAGAGCACAAGCTTTTTATTGATCAGCTTGAGCAACTAGAGGCCAGGCAAATGGGGTTGTTCAATTCGTGCCAGCGTTATAGGACGGGTGCCTTAATATTTCAGGTCGATCAAAGCGCCATCAAAAAAATTGTTGATGCGCGGCATGCCCTTTTTCTTACCAAACTGAACGAGCTCAAGAAATCAAAGGAGCAAACCTTAGGTCAAGCATTGGCAGTCCTACCCACTGCATTGTGGCTGCTGCTTGGCATTATTCTGGCACCCATCGGATTTAAGACTTTTGCCTACTATGGGATAGCACCACTAGCGGCACTAACGACGCGAAAACTTTGCATTCGACTACAACCTTCTGCATTCGGCAAGTTGAATGTCTTGAGCCCAAATAATCACCTGCAACAAATTACGTTAATGAAAGGGGAAGAGTTTCTGTTCGACCCTGCGCTATTTAGAGGTGCCTCGGATGGTGCATACCAAAGCACAAAATACCTATTAGATTGGTCTATGCCAATCACCAGCATTGCATGTGGCATGTATTTTCTAACCCTGTTCAGGTCAGAGGCTGGAGGAACGGTAACAGTGGGATGCGACGGTGCCGCTGATGGAAACAGTATCAGAATGACCGTGCTTGAAATTCCTCAAGACTCTTCACTTGTGTTACAGCCACGCTGTCTTGCTGGTATCGTGCAGAACACCAACCTTCCAATAAAAATAACTAGGCATTGGCGGCTATTAAACCTCGGCAGTTGGCTGACACTTCGGTTTCGATATATTGTCTTCCATGGCCCTGCAAAGCTTGTTCTGAAGGGCAAAAATGGGGTCGAGATTGATTCATCTGATGCTGGAATCACCCTAAATCAGGGGGCAACCTTAGGGTTCAGTGCTAATCTGGACTATTCGGTTAGTCGCTGTGGAACACTTTTTTCTTTTTACAACGGGAAGAGTGCGTTGTTAAATGACCGATTTTCTGGCCCAGGTTTTTATCTTCATGAAGTTAGCCCTAGAAATGGACCAAAAGGATCATGGAGGCAAATGACGCATCCTTTTGAGATCGTATGGGAAGTCATGACTAAGGCAATGGGTATATAAGATGGGATGCTGTTACTTGCTTTAATCACTACTAACGAAAGCCAAAGATGAAGACGGTTTTATGAGCTGTCGGTTAAAATCGCTGCTCACGATAGTCTGTTTCCGACCCGGCCTGTGTAAAAACTCATGGCCGAATCCATCAGATATGAAAATAACTCCGCTGAGCGGCAAAAGATAAGTCAATTCTCAATACTTGACTCCACAATGCTCAGTATTTTGCTCAATATTTGGCATCGTAAAACCACCGCCTTCTCGATTTTTGCCTTTTTACACAGGCTGGACCCATAGCGGTCAGACGTGACCAGCTAGTATTTTCAGGCATTTTGTTGGCGTAATTCGAAGTTTAGTTCCGGTAGAGCACCCAAAGGGATAGATAGACGGTAGTGTTAGTTGTCACGTTTCACTTAAGGTTGTATCGAAGCTCGCGCTTTCGGAAGGCTTCGTCGCCACCTTCTAGAATCCGGCGAACCGCATGATTAATTATGGGTGCCTCCAGGCCCCCTGAAGTGTATTTCAGCACTCCATGGTTATTCTCGGCCACTACTATCTGCTCTGCGTCTGCGTTGACAACTAGGTTCGCATTGTGTGTGACAAGCACGATCTGCCGAAATTGTTTAATCCCACGAAAAATATCGACGAGTTCCTCAATGATGAACTCGTTATCAAGATCATCTTCCGGTTGATCAAAAATCAGTGGCTGAGAGAACGCCTGAGTTGCAAGTTTTAAACAGAGATAAACAGTTCCTTTTTGGCCGACAGACAGGCGTTCTAATGGTCGTCCGCCATATGTAACCACCGGTTCGACACGAAGAAATGCCGATCGCTGTGCAACGTCATAAAAAAGTTCAGCAAGGTTGCCGGAAATGAATCCTTCCTCCTCGGTCTTATGTAGCCGATGCTTCATAAACCTCAAGAATGACCACAGGTCAGTAATTTTGAACTGCTCTCGGATACGATCCTCTATGGAAAGCTCGTTCGTCGCACGGAATGACCTCAAATTCAAAACTTCTTTGAGCTTCGAGATAAATATCTGTATGTCAAAAATGATGCGTCCTTCG
>CAZAUB010000169.1:0-6063 GCA_964488195.1 uncultured Methylobacter sp.
ACGATGGGTTTTCTGTGGGTGGTATTTCATGTTCTGTAGTCATAAGAATTTTCCTAAATAAAAACTAAGCGTTTGATAATCTGTATTCGACTGCCAGGGATGGCGACCGCGACTGCTCCCGGCAGTCGTTCGGCATTTCCTCCATCCATGGAGGTCAGAAGTGTCGCAGGCGGTAGGGAACCTCTGCGATCAACAAGGGCATGGTGAATGCAGAGAATGCAGGTTTTAATAAACCATGGATAGGAGTCTAAATCCTGTTCTATAGAACAGTGTCAAGCAGAATTTACATTATTTTTGAATACTCAGGATTTTGAGTCCGAGTTATTTGACAGTGCATCGATGAGGGAACAATGTTCTGCGGAAGAATCGCTCTGGCAGCGTTTTACCAAGGCATCCAATACATTACGAAGAGCCATTAAATCCTTTATTTGTGCATCGATTTGCTGACATTTCTGTTCGGCAATTTTTCGCACATCGGCGCAATGATCGGCATCAAGCGATAACAGTTGTGCAATTTCTTTTAAGGTAAAACCCGCTTGTTGAGCGCGTTTGATAAAGCGTATCCTGGCGATGGCATGGGCTGGATAGCATCGATAACCACTGCCGGGTTTACCGGGTTCATCCAGCATACCGATACGCTGGTAATAGCGGATGGTTTCAACAGTCACTTCGGCTTGTTTGGCCAGTTTACCAATTGTCAGTTTCATTTTTGTACCTGTGTGCCTAGTTTCGTGTGATTATATCCCGATTCGTAGCTGTCCATTATTCAATGGCGAAATAAGCTAACAACCTGAAAAATGATGCCATGTTAAGTTGTTGAATTGCTCTGGAGAAAACCCATGAAAACAAAGTTACTGATTACCCTGTTTTTGATTCTTGGATTACTGTCTGCATGTAGCGAGATGAACCCGCATCCGATGGATATGAGACTAGCCGTGCAAAATGCAGAATCCAAAGCCGATCATGAGGCGCTGGCGCAACACTATGAGGAAGCGGCGAAAGAAATGCAGCTTAAAGTTGATGAGCACAAGAAACTTCTTAGCCAGTATCAGTCAACAGGCTATCTCTACGGTAGACCGCCGGATGATTTTGTGGAATATTTTAAAGATCATTGCCAACGGCTGATTGATGTTTATGAAAAGGCCGTCAAAGAAAACTTGAGTATGGCAAAACTGCATCGCCAGATGTAATGCTTTACACAAGCCAGGGGATGGGAACGCTACCATCCCCCCATCGTAATGATGTAAGAACCTTGTTATAAAAAATTCAAATGGATCAGTTGGAAGAGCTTTATTGGGATTCTTGGAGAGCTATACTCTGGATCACTGCCATTAAAGTTAAGAGATATAGTTTGGTGGGCAACGCTTTTCTGCCCACCACGACTGAATAGTTGTTTGAGTTGGTTCGTGGAGGAGGGAATCCCGAATTTTGATAAGTGTTACGATATTCACCAAATTGCTTCGGGGGGACCGGGTATTTTGAGCGGGATAGTCAACTACACGTCTGCATGACTGTAAAGGCATCAAGATCCTCTACGGCAGCGACCGTTCGTCGTATGAGTTCAAGATTGCTCTCCAAATCCATCATACCTCCGATCGCAAGTGTTACCAGCATTGCTTCTAAAGGATAAATAAGATGAGCGCGATATCTTTGCAATTGACTTGTCAGATCAATCCCTGCGACGCCATTGTTCATGAGAATCTGAATATACATTGAAATAAGGGGTGCTTCGTGAAGTCGCCGGATTTCAGGGGTGAGCGCTGTGGCCAAGAAATAAGCGACATCGCTGATTCCCTCACCAGCGCGTACTAATTGCCAATCGAGAAACCCCGGTTTGGATTTATGCCAGAATAAATTGCCGGGATGGCAATCATGATGGACGAGTGTTTGAGATCCTTCCGAAAGAAAGCGCATGGCTTTGCGGCGATGACGGGCATAGTGGATAGCCGGGGCGTGAAGATGTGGAGGAATGAGACTGCCGGCTCGACGTAATCCGCGCTTCATCAATGGCACAGCAAAGATCGTTCCCAGGAAATCTTCCAGGCGCCGGACCGGATTAGCCAGCCACTGATAACTCGTGGAGGGGTTGATCTTATTCCAAAAATGAGCATGAAAGTAAGCCAGTTGCTCGACAATCAAGGCAGCTTGTGCGGCAGTCAATGCATCACTTGAACATCCGGGACTTGCGCCAAATTCTGTTACATCTGCAAGAACCAGTGTCGAGCCACGTCTGAACTTGCTTTGCGCCGCCAAGATGAAGGGCCGACTTATCGGTATCGGTTCAGTAATTTCATTATAAAAACGCACTTCGGTATGAAGCAGTCGTGGTAAAGCCGTAATCCACCTTGCTCGCCAAGCCATCGACGGAAGTTTCACAAACCAGCGTCGCGGCAAAGTTTCCGGGCCATCGTGTTCGACAATGACGCGAACTCTCGTTGTCGTTCCAATATCAACGGAAACAATATGGACCTTAGTAACTAGCGCATCAGTCGAATGGTTATCAACGATTCGTTGAGCCCAGGTGACCGTCAAATCACAAGGATTATGGACGATAATATTTTTCTTCATTTTTGTACCTGTTTTTTCTCGTACTTATTTTTTTAGACGTTTGGTAGAGTGGGCAACACTTTTCTGCCCACCACATTGAAGGGGTCATACTTTTGGTGTTGTAACCGGTGTACCCGAGGGCATAACGGCAAAAAAGCCTGCCCACCCTTAACTTCCAGGCAGGGCGCTTCGTTAACGGCTCTACTATAGAATCGATTCTCATAATGATTTTTTCGCTCCTGTCTGCTGAGTGCTTTGAGGTTGTGTGCCCAGTAACCGCCACTGATGGCCGTTGCGGGCCAATAGCTCATCGGCGGCCTTCGGGCCTTCGCTGCCTGCTGCATAGTTAGGGAAAGCGTCAGGCGACTGTTGTCGCCAAGCTTCCAGAATAGGCCCGATCAATCGCCATTGCGCTTCCACACCGTCCCGGCGGGTAAACAAGGTGGCATCACCGCACAGCGCATCCAACAATAAGGTTTCGTAAGCTTCAGGAATGCGCATGTTAAAGGCTTGCTGATAGCGAAAATCCATGCGCACGCTGGCTGTCTGCATTTCGCTGCCGGGTTGCTTGGCATCAAAACGGATGTCGATACCTTCGTTAGGATGAATACGCAGGGCGATAATATTGGGTTCGATAAGTTCCGTCCGGTCGGCGAACAAGGGCTGCGGCGGTCGTTTGAAGTGCACGGCGAGTTCGGTTACGCCCTGCGCCAAGCGTTTGCCGGTGCGCAGATAAAACGGCACACCTGCCCAACGCCAGTTTTCAATACGAAATTCGGCAGCGACGTAAGTTTCGGTGTTTGAATCTGAAGCGATGCCAAGTTCCTCGCGGTAACCCGGCACGACATTCCCTCCAATCTGTCCGGTTCCATATTGCCCGCGCACTGTTTTCGCTGCGACTTCTGCTGCCGTCATCGGTTTAATCGTTCGCCAAACCTGTATTTTTTTATCGCGTACCGCATCGGCAGCAAAGGCAATGGGCGGTTCCATTGCGATCAGCGCCAGTAACTGCATTAAATGATTGGTCACCATGTCCCGAAGGGCGCCGGCTTCTTCGTAGTAACCGCCGCGATGACCTATGCCTAAGGTTTCTGCTGCGGTTATTTCCACATAATCGATATGATTACGATTCCATACCGGTTCGAACAGCGCATTGCCAAAACGGAAAACCAGTATGTTTTGTACGGTTTCCTTGCCCAGATAATGGTCGATCCGGTAAATTTGGTGTTCCATAAATACCAGGGCAATCGTGTCGCTGAGCGCTTGTGCGGAAGTTAAATCGCGCCCGAAAGGCTTTTCGATAATGATTCGCGCCCAACCCGAGGCCTCGCCGGCCAGTCCGGCTATGCCTATGCCGTCGATAATCGGCTCGACCAGTGTCGGCGGCGTGGCGCAGTAATAAAGCCGGTTACCCAAGGTGCCGCCGTTCAACTCCTGAATACGCGCCGCCAGTCCGGCATAACTGCCTGAATCTTTTAGATCGCAGGCAAAATAGTGTAACTTTTGCGCAAATTGACGCCATTCCCCGGCATCGAACAATTGCTCCCCTTTTGCCTCGCGCACGGCGGCTTGCATTAACGCCCTGAAGTTATCGATACCTATCGGCTCACGATCCACGCCGATGATTACCGACGCTTCCGGAAGTTCTCCCTTCCGTGCCAAATGACACAGCGCAGGCATTAACTTACGTTTGGTCAAATCCCCGGTCGCGCCGAAAATGACAATCACGCAAGGTTCGGCCTTGGCTAATGCGGGTTCGCCGGACTTTGTGGCAACAGCTTCAATATCGATGGTCACGCTTTTTCTCCCTTTCCGGCTTCTACATGGCCGCCAAATTGTTGCCGCATCGCTGACAGCATTTTCTCGCCAAACGTATGTTCCTGACGGGAGCGGAAGCGGGCATAAAGGGCAGCGGTCAACACTTCGGCGGACACCGCTTCTTCAACAGCTGCCTGCACCGTCCAACGCCCTTCGCCGGAATCCGTGACATAGCCGCTATAACCGGACAGCTCGGGATCTGCGGCCAGCGCCTGCGCCGTCAGGTCCAGCAGCCATGAGCTAATGACACTACCGCGCCGCCACAGCTCGGCAATTTCATTGCATTCAAAGTTGTATCGGAACGCTTCGGGAAGCGTCTCGGATGCCGCGCCGCGCAAAATATCAAAGCCTTCCGCATAAGCCTGCATCAAGCCGTATTCGATACCGTTGTGTATCATCTTGACGAAATGCCCGGCGCCAACAGCACCGCAGTGCAAATAGCCTTGCTCTGCGGTACTGGCGGAATCGTTTCTATGAGGTGTTGCCGGAATATCGCCCCGTCCCGGCGCTAACGCTGCAAAGATGGGTGCCAGCCGTTGAACGGGGTCTTTGTCGCCTCCGATCATTAGCGAATAGCCCCGCTCTATACCCCAGGTGCCGCCACTGGTGCCGACATCTAAAAAATGGATGCCTTGTTCTTTTAACAGCCCGGCCCGGCGGACGTCATCCTTGTAATAGGAATTACCGCCGTCGATGAGCGTGTCACCCGGCTCCAAAAATTCGGCCAGGTCAGTAACGGTTTTTTCCACCACGTCACCTGCAGGAACCATCATCCACACAGCACGCGGCGCCGGTAAACGATTTACTAAATCTTCAAGAGAAGCCGCACCCACCGCGCCTTCCGCAACTAGCTGCGCGACATTGTCAGGGTTAAGATCATAAACGACGACTTCATGGCCGTTATTGATCAGGCGCTTGGTCATGTTCGCCCCCATTTTTCCTAAACCTATCATTGCAATTTTCATCTGTTGCATTTTCCTATCGTGAATATAAACCAATGCGCAAGCGCTGGCAGTAGTGTGCCGTCTAGCCAACACCGGCGGGAAAACCCCCGAATTTTCATTTCAACAGAAGTGATATCCGAACAGTGTTGCGAGTTAGTCGCAGCTTGCCGCAGGGACTTACATTTTTTACTGAAAAAAGTACGACAACCGCTGATATTTTTCTGTATGGATTAAAGTTGTCTCACGACAAGCTGTCGCGTTAACGATGAAAAATCGCTGTGTGATTGACATTCTTAGACAAAGCGACTAAATTCTCTCCGTACCTTATCCGTAGAGAGAAGCCATGTCTTCGCAAAAATCTGTCGTTTGGCCATACCGGGATGGTTTGGGGAAATTTCTCGGCGATCTGGAGCTTTTTTTGATGACCATCATTTGGAGTTGGCCGGAGCCCTATCCCGTGACCGTCAAAGCTGTGTACGAGGCGGCCGGCAAGCAGCGCCCCCTCGCTTATACCAGCACGTTGTCTACCATGACCAATCTGGTGAAAAAAGGCCTGCTCCAGGTCGAGAAGGAACAGTTCGCCCACCGCTATTGGCCGACCTCATCACGAACCGAATTTGAGCACCAGATGTATGGCCGTCTCATGGGGCAATTACTGAAGGATTTGTCCTCGCCGCTCATCAGGCATCTGGTCGGTTCACTCGAAGAGGAAGACCCAAAACTGCTCGATGCCTTGTATGAAGAAATTCAACGC
>CAZAUB010000170.1:0-6003 GCA_964488195.1 uncultured Methylobacter sp.
GCCACGACGGAAAACAAGATGCCGACTGCTTCCGGCAACTGCGTCAGGCGAAGATTGCCATGCCGATGTTGCGGGTGTGCGGCATCATTCAAGTGAGTTTTTAAAACACGGCTCAAGGCGAATTCAAACGTATCGACAACACCATCGACCTCGATCAATCGCTGTACCAATTCGGCGATGCCCTCCAGCTGATCCAACGGCCTGTTTTTAATCAAGGGAAAGGCAATTTGCAATAAGGGCAGGCGAAATGCTATACCCAGCTTTTGTATTTCCAGTTGCAGCGTTTCGGCGGTCATCGCTGTCGTGTTACCCAAATATTGGGCTATTAAGGTCGTGTGCGTTCGACGCACGGCTGCGTTGGCATCAAGCAGCAACGCCAAGACTAACGGCAAGGCATCAGTGCTGGAATGGACGGCGAGATAAAGATTTTCGGGTATCGACTGGCGCAGGCTTGAAGCAAGCTGCATGTGACCTTTGTCGGGCATGCCTATCGTTTCGGTCACCGCATCGGGTGTAACGGCAAAATTTTGCGGCGCGAAACCGGCTGTCGCCAAACTTTCCTCGGTGGCTTCTGAGCCGTTTTGCGTTTGATCAGGCATGAGTTCAGCAAGCCGGTCTATTTCCGACTCGGAAAAATTCGGCTCTAATGCTTTGATGCGTTGAATCAAGGGGGGATGTGTCGCCAGCAATGAGCTAAATGATGCGCCGGTGGCAAACAGCATGTGGCTGACTTCATCGGTGTCCACTGTTTGTAGTTCGGAGCCTTGCTGTGCGGCGGCTATTTTTTTTAACGCGCCAGCTATGCCTTGGGTCTGACGGGTAAATTGTACGGCTGAGGCATCAGCCAGAAACTCACGTTGCCTGGATACCGCCGCTTTGATCAGTTGGCCGAAAAAAACGCCGATATAGCCGATCAAAAACAGTCCTAAACCAGCCAGATAAATAGCGGCTGTACCATCAGACTTCCGGGAGTTGCCGGAACGGATACTGCCATAACGAGCGCTGTTCAACACCGCCCTACCGATCAGGCCGATAACCAGAATACCGAACAAAAAGCCCATCAGCCGCGTGTTCAAGCGCATATCCCCGTTGAGGATATGACTGAACTCATGGCCGATTACACCTTGCAGTTCGTCTCTGGAAAGCGTTTCCAGCGTACCGCGAGTGACTGTCACTGCCGCGTCGCTGGCGGTAAATCCTGCTGCAAAAGCGTTAATACCCGACTCCTGCTCCAGTACGTAAACTTCCGGCATCGGAATGCCTGAGGCAATCGCCATTTCTTCAATGACGTTATACAAACGGCGGCGGAGCGGATCGCTACTCCCTGCGGTAATCAGCGTGCCGCCTAAGCTGCGGGCAACTTTTCCGCCGCCTGAGCTCAATGACGCAATTTTGTAAAGGCTGGACAGGCTGATAAAACCAATAGTGGCCAGCGAAATGCCCGCCACTAACGACCGGTTATTGATCAACCAGTTGAAATCGGGAAGTATCGCACCACCCGCTTCATCACCCACGTTGATGATCAGCGCCGTAATCACCAGATTGACTGCCGCGACGATCGCAACCACGGCCAACATGAACATCAGGATCAAAAAACGGGTTTTGCGACGAGCATCATCCTGGCTTTGAAAGAAATTCATCTGCTACACCTAAGTGGTTTTAAGTAAAAGAAACTTTCGGTGCTTGGCGTTTTTCCGGCGCTTCTATTTCAAGATGTTCGGCAGGATTAAAATTAAACATCCCGGCCAGGATATTGTTCGGGAAATTCTCCCGGCCGTTGTTATACGTCATGACCGCATCATTAAAAGCCTGACGCGCAAAAGCCACTTTGTTTTCGGTAGACGCCAGCTCTTCCTGAAACTGCATCATATTTTGATTGGCTTTGAGATCGGGATAGGCCTCAGCCAATGCAAACATTTTGCCCAGACTGCCCTGAAGCGCTGCCTCGGCGCCTGCCAGTTGCCGGATCGCTTCGGGGTCGGAAGGATTTGCCCCGGCGGCCTTAAGCCCGGTTACCGCCGCATTCCGCGCGCTGATAACGGCATCCAGCGTCTCCTTCTCGTGCTTCATGTAACCTTTAACAGCTTCGACCAGATTGGGTATCAGGTCGTACCGCCGAGTCAATTGAACATCTATCTGGGAGAAGGCATTTGTAACGCCGTTGCGCAAGTTGACGAGCCGGTTGTAAATGCTGATAAAAAACAGCGCAACAACGATGATAAAACCGATTAACGCAAGCAATATAGGCATGATGATCTCCACGAAATAACTAGGTGTATCCTAATCATACAAGAGCGATTACTATCTGTCCTTTGTTTTTACACCCTTTATAACTTATGCCTACCGATAACCGCCTGAAAATGATGCTGGCGCTCATTGTTGTCGCCATGATCGCTATTTTTAGCATCGATCCCATTGCCCAGGAGCCGACTTACCATAACTTCGCCGACCAGCGTCGCATCCTCAATATAGCCAATTTTTTCAATGTGCTGTCCAATTTACCGTTCGTCATTATCGGCATCCTGGGCATGCGTCTGGTCGCGCTGCGTCAGGCAACCGGCGGATTGGCCGAATTGCAGGCGATGTATTTGACGTTCTTTGTCGGGGTATTTCTAACCGGTTTCGGTTCTGCGTACTACCACTACCAGCCTAGCAACCAAACCCTGCTTTGGGATCGCCTGCCGATGACGATTGCCTTCATGGCTCTTTTCACCGCCATTATTGGCGAATATATTTCGATTCAGCTGGCGCAGAAATTATTTGCTCCATTGCTGATTTTTGGCGCTGCTTCAGTCGTCTATTGGTATGTGACTGAACTGAACAGCCACGGCGATTTGCGCGCTTACGTGCTGGTGCAGTTTTTACCGGTTGTGCTGATACCGCTGATTTTGTGGCTTTTTGACTCAAAGTTGAATAACGACAAGTATATTTGGGGCATCATTGGCGCTTATGCGGTATCGAAACTGATGGAGCTGTTCGATGCCCGGCTTTATAGCGCTTTCGGCTTGCTCAGCGGGCACTCGTTAAAACACTTGGCCGCCGCGTTCGGGACGTTGATTTTTTATTGGGCGTTGAAAGAGCGACGTAAATTTTAAGTAACTATTCAGGGTATACCTACTAAATTAATAGAACGCAGATGACGCGGATTGGACGGATTTACGCGGATTTTTAAAAAGCCGAAGCCAAACTTGTTATGCGCTTTTTAATCAGTGTTTATCAGCCTAATCCGCGGCATCCGTGTTCTATTATTAAATAAGCCATTGCAAAAATGGCTTACTTTTTTAGATTCCCCGCATGCAATCCGCATTCTTTTTTCGCGCCCGACTCCCACCACCAGCGCCCTTCCCTTTCATGCTGGTTGGGCAGAACGGCACGGGTGCAGGGCTCGCAGCCTATGCTGATAAAGCCTTTTTCGTGTAATTCGTTATAAGGTACCTGATAGGCTTCGATATAATCCCAGACCTGCGCCGAACTCCAGTTCAGCAAGGGATTGAATTTAACCAGCGGGTGCCCCTCGGTCGAAAAGGCCGTGTCTATCTGCACCTCGGGAATGTCTTGCCGGGTATCCAGGCTTTGATCTTTGCGCTGCCCGGTAATCCAGGCGTCTACATGAGCCAGTTTACGTTTTAACGGTTCAACCTTGCGGATACCGCAACACTCCTGGTGGCCGTCCTCATAGAAACTAAACAGGCCTTTGCTTTTGACAAAGCTGTCCAGCACGTCTCGATCCGGCGTCAATAATTCAATATCGATTTGGTAATGTTTCCTGACTTTTTCAATAAAACGATAGGTTTCAGGATGCAAGCGTCCGGTATCCAAGGAAAAAACCTGTATGTCTTTTCTGATAGCCACAGCCATATCGATCAATACCACGTCTTCTGCACCGCTAAAAGAAATGGCGATATTGTCGAACAGCTCCAGCGCTTTTTTCAGGATGATGCGCGGGTTTTTATGACCCAGCTCGGTTTGCAGTTGCTCTATGTTATAGGTAGTCATGATGTATTTTCCTTGTTGCTACGCCGTACGGCTTTAAACGGCTGTAGAGGCGACCGGCCGGTCGCCTCTACAAATACTCCAAAAATCACAGATGCCGGAGTACAAAGCTTCCGCTCCTCGGCAACTGCTCCTGCGTTGCTCTACCTCCTGCGTCCATGCAGTCGTGCTCACACCCCTTACCTACATAATCCACATGGATGTGGTGAATGCAGATATTGCAGGAGCAAATATCTGTCCATGTAGGCAAAGCTGGCTTTGTAACTCGACCTGCGCAATCATTAAATTACGCTTGCAAAAAATACTGCTTCAGGAAATCGTCAAAAGGGAGCTGATCTTTACTTTCGATTTCTTGCTGTTTGACAAGGGATTCTGCGGCCATTTCAATAAACTGCTGCGTGTTGATCTTATCCAGTTTATTGAGCTTAAAATACTGTTCATGTTCGGCCGAGGTATTTAATGCGAAACGGGCAAACGGCTGCCGTAGCTGTGTCATTTGCTCCAGCATACGTGCCGATGCGGTTAAATCGGGATTTTCAATCAATAGTTGTTGTTTTGCTAACGCAGAACTATAGGGTTTAGCCGCATCATCCTGATCCAGAATCGCGCATACCGGCGGCATGGATTCAAGGATGTCAGCCGCCCAATTCCGTAACGGAATTTTTTGATTGTCTTTCTCGAGTTCCAGCCCCGGTTTTCTGCCAAAATTGGCAACAGCCAGTTGATTGGCGTTGTTAATCCAGTGCTCCTGATCTGAAGTTTTCGGGCTGTCCTGCAACAGGCAGGTGAGCAGCAGCGCCTCAATAAAACGGGCTTTGTCTACATCAATACCGATAGGATTAAACAAATCCAGATCCAAAGAGCGCATTTCTATGTAACGAACCCCGCGACGCTTAAGCGCCATAGTTGGTTTTTCGCCGGATCGGGCAATTTGTTTAGGCCGGATAGTGCTGTAAAACTCGTTTTCAATCTGCAAAATATTGCTGTTCAGTTGTCGGTATTGCCCATCAACCACCGTGCCGATTTTTTCGTACTCGGGGTAAGGCGTGGTAATGGCCGCACTCAAGCTGCTGACGTAGCCGTCTATGGAGTTGTAATCGATTTTCAGGTTAGCCTGATTTTTACTCTTGTAGCCGATGTCGCTCATCCGTAACGATGTCGCATAGGGATGATAAAGCGTGCCGTTGTCGAACTCTTCAAATTGCGTCATCAATGCCGGACGGCTGTTGAAGAAGTTTTTACAGATGGCCGGTGATGCGCCGAACAAGTACAAAATTAACCAACCCATGCGCTGGAAGTTCCTGATCAAACCAAAGTAGGCATCGTCTTTAAAGGCTTCCAGATTCAGCGGGCTGTTTTCTTCTTTATGTAAAACCGGCCACAAGGCTTCAGGCACGGAATAATTAAAATGGATGCCGGCAATGGACTGCATGGTTCGGCCGTAACGGTGCCATAAACCGTGCCGGTAAACATGCTTCATCCTGCCTATGTTGGACGTGCCGTATTCGGCGATGGGGATGCTTTGGTCGCCATCAATACCGCAGGGCATGCTTGCGCCCAACAGAATTTCATTATCCAGATGTTCATAAACAAACTGGTGTATGTTGCGCAAATAGTCCAGCGAGTCTTTTATATCGGCAAACGGCGGGGTAATCAATTCAATCAGCGCTTCAGAATAATCCGTTGTGATGTACGGATGGGTCAGTGCCGCGCCTAATGCTTTGGGATGCGGGGTTTGGGCAATAAAACCGTCTTTGGATATGCGCAGGCTTTCTTTCTCTATCCCTTTAAGTCCCCCGCAAAGCAGTTGCTGATGGCCGTTTGCGGTAAGTTGATCCAAACGTGTGGAAAGCGCGTTATTCAAATTAGTCATAGAATGGGTGCATGCCCTGTAGTCCTTGTATGCGAGCCATTATAAAGGGTTTAGCTGCTTGAAGAAATATTATCGCGGACATGACAAATCTGTCTGGAACAGATTTGCATTTACCCGAAGGGTGTCGGGCAGGAAAG
>CAZAUB010000171.1:0-5927 GCA_964488195.1 uncultured Methylobacter sp.
GCAATGTTGTACTCGCGAGAACCGCGCTCATCGCCATGACCTTCCATGACCACGCGTTGATCAGGATGTGCCACCAGATATTGTGCATGAGCTGCAATGACCGGAACAAAATCGTCCTGAACCTGGCTGCTGTCCAGCATGAAATAGATGGTGCTTTTTGACAGCGGGTTGTTCGGATCGCTGAATTCAGGGCCGATTCCTGCATTGGGATACATTTCCGAACCGGACACTCCTGAGCCATTATTTAAACCTCTGGTTGATGCGTCATTGATGCCGCTGGCAGCATTTTGAGAGCCGTCAGTCAGACTTGCATCTTTTTCATCTTCGCTACAACCCGAAAGGATTACCGCGCTTATTGCCAATGCCCATACTGTTTTATTCAATTTCATTTTAATTTCCAAAAAGTAATAGATTAATTTTACAAAAAAATCGTGTTGTACCTTACCGGACTAGGGTGACCATGCCGGTTCGCGAATTTCATTGCTGTCAAACACCAGCTTCTGTTGCATTTTACCATCTATTGAGACAGCCGATAAGTAACCCGTATTGCCTTTTCGGGAAGCATACAAAATCATGCTGCCATTCGGTGCGAAACTGGGGGATTCATCCGATCGCCCATCAGTTAACACATTGACTGCCTTGGTCGCCAGATCCATCACGGCAATACGATAATCGCTGCCGTTGCCGTGCACCATGGCTATGCTTCTGCCATCCGGTGAAAAACTGGCTCTGGCATTATAATTTCCTGAAAAGGTCAGCCTTTTTTCCTGACCGCCTTGGCTGGACATCATATACAGCTGCGGCTTTCCGCCCCGATCCGAGGTAAAAACAATGCTGCTGCCGTCAGGCGACCAGGTCGGCTCGGTATCAATCGCAAAACTGCTAGTCAATTTGGTTAAAGCGCGCGTGGTCAGGTTTAGGATGTAAATATCGGGGCTGCCATCTTTGGACAGAGTCAAAGCCAATTTTGCCCCATCGGGCGACCATGACGGCGCGCCATTGATACCGGGGAATTCGGCGACCCTGACCCGCTCACCGGTCGCCAAGGTCTGGATATAAATGGCGGCTGATTTTTTCTCAAATGATACGTAGGCTATTTTTCTGCCGTCGGGCGACCACGCAGGAGACATCAACGGCTCCACAGATGAGGCGATGGTTTGCGCATTAAAGCCATCCGCATCTGAAATTTGAAGCTTATGGGTACTTTTTCTGCCTTGCCCGCTGCTGGTAATGTAAGCAATCCGGCCGCTGAAAACGCCTTTTTTGCCGGTTAATTTTTCAAAGATAAGGTCGCTGATATGGTGCGCCGTTCTGCGTAACTCGGCCGCTGACGATGTCATCCGGTAGCCCATCAGCGGCTGGCCCTTATAGACATCAAACAACTGGAACTGAACATTGTATTGACCATGATCTTCAGCCACCTGACCGATAACCAGATAATTCTGGCCTAAATCCTGCCAGTCTTTAAACTGAACCGCCTCTGCGGTGCTGGGGTGCCCCGGCATGCTTTGCTTATCCAGCGTTTTAAAATAGCCGCTACGACCTAAATCCGCATTAACCACAAAACTGATATCAACCGGAACGCCTGACGCCCCTTGCATCGCAAAAGGAACCACTGAAATAGGCAAGGCACTTTCAATGCCTTCCGTAATTTCAATCGTCATCTCTGCGTAGCTGCTAGTCACATAGCAACTCACCAGCCCGATCAACAAAATTTGTCTAAAAAAACTCATGTATACCTCAGTAACTTTAAAGGGCGACCGACCGGTCGCCCCTACTGGAAAAAGACCATTAAATAATCGACTTCATCTTTGTGATAATAATACCCTGTTTCAGATTATCTGGATCGATCCGGATCAAACAAAAACTTAAATGACTTAAATTCTTTAGCCGATAGCTCCTTATCTTTAGGCACCGGAAGCGGCGATGCTTTGTGTACTGCATTTTCCGCCGAACGGTCAAAAATTGCATCGCCACTGGAAGTCACAACCACGGCATCGATAACCGTACCATCGGACATCAATCTGACCTGAATTGTACACTTTAAACCCTCTGAAGCGGAAACCGGACGAATCCAGCTCCGGGCGACTTTTTGCCGAATGGCTGCTGCGGCTGTTTTGATCGCCAGCTGATCTTGTTCTGCATCCATTCTCGCCTGCTCGGCTGCCATCCTCGCCGCCTCGGCCTGTTCCGCCTCTGCTTTGGCTCTGGCGGCTGCCGCCCGCTCCGCTTCAACCTTGGCCTGTGCGGCGGCTTCGGCTTTCGCTTTGGCAGCTTCCGCCGCCCGTTCTGCTTCGGCCTTGGCTTGTACGGCAGCCTCGGCTTTGGCTTTTTCTGCCGCCGCCTTCGCCTTGGCCTGTGCTGCGGCCTCGGCTTTTGCCTTGGCTATTTCAGCTTGTTTGGCTTCGGCCTTGGCTTGCTCGGCGGCTTCGGCCTTGGCTTGCGCCACTGCTTCGGCTTTCGCTTTGGTTATTTCAGCCTGTTTTGCTTCGGACTTGGCTTGCGCGGCCGCT
The DNA here is from genome assembly GCA_964488195.1 of uncultured Methylobacter sp. Lineage (GTDB taxonomy): Bacteria > Pseudomonadota > Gammaproteobacteria > Methylococcales > Methylomonadaceae > Methylobacter_A. The sequence continues at coordinate 2,514 of CAZAUB010000171.1, forward strand.
TCAGCTTTCTCTTTGGTCGCTTCGGCCTGTTTTGCTTCGGCCTTGGCCTGTGCGACAGCTTCTGCTTTCGCTTTGGCCGCTTCGGCCTGTTTTGCTTCGGCTTTGGCCTGTGCAGCAGCTTCTGCTTTCGCTTTGGCCGCTTCGGCCTGTTTGGCTTCGGCCTTGGCTTGTGCGACAGCTTCCGCTTTCGCTTTGGCGGCTTCCGCCTGTTTTGCTTCAGCCTTGGCTTGCGCCGCAGCTTCGGCTTTGGCTTTGGCAACTTCAGCCTGTTTGGCTTCGGCCTTGGCCTGAGCGGCGGCTTCTGCTTTGGCCGCTTCGGCCTGTTTGGCTTCAGCTTTAGCTTGCTCGGCCGCCTCGGCTTTGGCTTTGGCAACTTCAGCCTGTTTTGCTTCGGCCTTGGCTTTTTCTGCTTGTGCCTGATGCACTGCCGACTCGGCTTCCGGTTTTTTCTCTTCAACCGGAGTTTCATCCGCCTTTACAGGCTTGGCGGCAACTTCAGCCGGATTCTTAGCCTTGGTTTCATCGACAATTTCAGCGTGAATAATTTCCGGCGCTGGTTCCGGTTCTTTTTTATCAGGCTTTAATAATGCACTTAAGGCAAACAGGCCTAAAATCGTAATATGCAAAGCCAGAGCCAAAATGATTGGCCATGAAAATCTCTTTTTGCTATCCATCGAAATCTATTGTTCGCCCGACTTGGTCATTAAACCTACACTGGTCACACCGGCATTTTTTAATCCCGCCATCAGTGTAACCACGACACCATAATCAATGCCTTTATAAGCCCCGATCAGAACCTGTGTTTTCGGTTTGTTGCTTAATACCGCCATTACCCGGCCTTCCACTTCTTCCGGCTGTATCAGCTCCGGCTCTTTGTCATCAATGGTAATAAAATATTGGCTCTGTTCATTAATCGACACAATAACCGGCATATTATCGCCTTCCGATTCCACGGTTGCCGATTCAGCTTGCGGAAGCTCGACTTGCACGCCTGTCTGCAACATCGGCGTGGTGATCATGAAAATAATCAACAGCACTAAAGTCACGTCAATGTAGGGAACCACATTGATTTCCGCCATGGGCTTTCTGCGCCCACTTTTTCTACCCATTTGTGGCGCGCTCATTTTTGGTGTGCCTGCCTTTGCAACAATACGACGAACTCTTCAACGAAGAGTTCATATCGGCCAGTCAATCTGTCCAACCGAGTAGAAAAACGATTATAAGCAATAACTGCGGGGATCGCGGCAAACAGGCCGATGGCTGTTGCAATCAAGGCTTCGGCAATACCCGGCGCGACTTGCGCCAGAGTCGCCTGCTTGACCGTACCCAACGACATAAAGGAATTCATGATGCCCCATACCGTGCCGAACAAACCGATGTAAGGACTGATCGAACCGACCGTGGCAAGAAAGGCCAAATGCTCATCAAGCCGTTCCAATTCGCGCGACAATTCGATACGCATAACCCGTTGCGCACTTTCCACCTGCACACCGGGCTCCACATTGCCGGCTTGCCGCATCCGTGAGAATTCTTTGTACCCGGCCAGGAATATTTTCTCTATGCCTTCAGGCTCAAAATCCTTGGCTGCCAATTTTCTATAAAGATCAGCTAATACCACGCCAGACCAAAACTGTTCTTCAAATTCGTCGGTAATTTCAACCGCCCGATTGAGTTCTTTGCGCTTGGTGAAAATAAAGGTCCATGATGACACCGATGCTGCCAACAAAATCAACATGACAAACTGAACAACAAAGCTGGCTTCTTTAACTAAATGGAAAATCGATAAATCAGTGTTCATGTGTGTATGCTCTAAGTGCGCTAAATAGGGTTTCAGGAATCGCTTTAGGGCGCATGGTTTGTGCATCCAAACAGGCAATTTGAACAATGCCCTTGCATATAACCTCATCGCCTCGTGTAATGGTTTGCTCAAAAGTAAGACTGACTTTTTTAGCCTGACTCACTTTCGCACTTACTTGTAGTTGCTCATTAAACCGAGCAGGACTCAAATAATCAACCTGCACCGAACGCACAACAAAAATAATGCCTTCGCTTGCGATCAGCTCATCTTGCTCATAACCCATGGCCCTGAGCATTTCGGTTCTGGCCCGCTCGAAAAATTTCAGGTGGTTAGCGTAAAACACCACTCCCCCTGCATCGGTGTCTTCGTAATAAACCCGTACCGGCCAAATAAAATTATTCATATGCGTTTAATCGTTGCAACTACTCAGCTGGTGTTTTGTTGCCGAGTGTGACTAAATTATTCAAACAAATCCTCAGACACGCCCAGATGTTTTGGGGGCTGCAAGCCAAAATGCAAGTAAGCATTCTGGGTGACCACTCGTCCTCGAGGCGTACGCATAATAAACCCCTGTTGCAGCAAATACGGCTCCACGACATCTTCAATGGTGCCCCGCTCTTCGCTGATCGCAGCGGCCAAGGTATCCAGGCCTACCGGCCCGCCGGCAAAACCTTCAATCATCGCCATAAGCAGTTTACGGTCTAATGAATCAAAACCGTTATGATCCACTTTCAACATTTCCAAGGCCTGAAAGGACAGCTCTTCAGTAATCGTGCCGTTGCCTTTTACTTCCGCATAATCCCGCACCCGACGCAACAACCTGTTGGCAATCCGGGGCGTACCGCGAGAACGGCGGGCTATTTCATAAGCGCCGCGCGGTTCCATCGCAATGCCCAACACATTAGCGGAACGCACCGCAATACTCGCCAACTCATCAACCGTGTAAAACTCCAGGCGCTGAACAATGCCAAAGCGATCACGCAACGGCGAGGTCAGCAATCCTGCTCGGGTCGTCGCACCAACCAGCGTAAACGGCGGCAGATCCAGCTTGATCGAGCGCGCGGCAGGGCCTTCACCGATCATAAGGTCTAGCTGATAATCCTCCATAGCCGGATATAAAATCTCTTCAACCGCCGGACTCAAGCGATGTATTTCATCGATAAACAGCACATCATGGGGTTCGAGATTGGTCAGCAATGCCGCAAGATCACCGGCTTTATCGAGCACAGGGCCCGATGTTTGACGAATTTTAACACACATTTCGGCGGCGATGATATTAGCCAGCGTCGTTTTGCCCAAACCGGGGGGGCCGAAAATCAACACATGATCCAGCGCTTCTTGCCGCGCCGTTGCCGCCTGAATAAAAATCTCCATTTGCTCGCGCAATTCTTTCTGGCCGATATAATCAACCAGCCGCTTAGGCCGAATAGCCCGATCCTGGCGCTCTTCATCCGAATGACTGTGCGCGGTCACCATGCGATCGCTCTCAATCATCTAACTGAGCCTTGTAGCGCCAACCGGATAATGTCTTCACAGCTTTTACCTTCTACGCCGATATTTTGCACCATTTTACCGGCATCCAGCGGCTTATAGCCTAATGAACACAAGGCGCTGAT
>CAZAUB010000172.1:0-1446 GCA_964488195.1 uncultured Methylobacter sp.
GAGTTGGCATCGGCGTCGATCAGCATAATATCGTCCAGCTGTAACCGGCCTTTGTGCTTGCCGGAAACGGTAATGGCAATGGTGCCGTCCGGCAGCCGTGCGGAAAAATTACCGCTGGTTGCGGGCACCCAGCCTTTGCTGTCGATAAAGCGACCAGCATTAATCAGCTGATTAGCCAGCATGGAAAAGTCTTCGGTATACGTCATGTCGGTTAATGATTGTTTAGATTGGGTGATAGGTAAAACGTTACGGAGGGGGTATTTTCCAATCCGCCGGTGCTCCCCATGTTTGCACCCAGGCTGCAAGATCGGAGGCAGGCATCGGCTTGGCAATGCCGTAGCCTTGTGCTTGGTGGCAGCCCATATGCAACAGAGCAATGCCGTGTTCGATAGATTCCACGCCCTCGGCGATGACTTGTCGCCGGAACGATTCGGCCAATCCGATAACGCCTTGCACGATAGCTAAATCATCCTCGTCTTGCAGCATATCGCGCACAAAAGTCTGGTCGATTTTTAGTGTCTCTACCGATAGATGTTTGAGGTAACTGAGCGAGGAATAGCCCGTGCCGAAATCATCCAGGGCAAACTGTACGCCCAACGCCTGACAGTCTTTAATAACCTGGGAGGTCAGCGTTAAATCGGATAAGGCTTGGGTTTCCAGTATCTCCAATTCAAAGTGAGTCGGTTTGGTAGCGGGGTAGCGTTCGAATGCGTAATAAAGTTGCAGGACAAAATCGTCCGATTGCAGGGATTTGGCGGTGATATTGACGCTGATTTGGAGTTGCAATTCCTGGCTTTGCCAATCCGCCATGTGTTGCAGCGCCTTGTCGATGACCCAGGCATCAAGTTTTGTTGCAAGCTCATGCTTATCAAGCAACGGAAGAAAATCACCCGGCATGACTAGGCCGCGTTCAGGATGCCGCCAGCGTATCAATGCTTCTGCACCGAACACGACACCTTGCTGCATATCGACTTTAGGCTGGAAGAAAAGTTCGAATTCCTCGTTTTCCAGCGCCTGTTCAATGCGGTTTAGCGCCTCGCGATGCGCATGGAGTTGACGATCCAGCTCCAGGTTATAAATATGGAAGCAGTTTTTACCCTGTTGTTTGGCTTGGTACATGGCCTGATCGGCATGCCGTAATAGCGTATCCGGGTCGGTGTTATCATCGGGAAAAATGCTGATACCGATACTGGCCGATACAGAGACGGCTTGGCCTCTTAAGGTAACAGGCTCACTGATGACTTCCAGCAGGCGGTGCAGAGTGATTTCGCAGTCTTCAACCCTTTCCAGTCCCAGCAACAAAAACACAAACTCATCGCCGCCTAGTCTGGCGATGGTATCGCCATCGCGCAGGGCATTTTTGATGCGAAGGGCAATTTCAATCAGCAGCTGGTCGCCCGCTTCATGGCCCAGTTTATCGTTGACAGGTTTAAAACCGTCCAGATC
>CAZAUB010000172.1:1546-3489 GCA_964488195.1 uncultured Methylobacter sp.
CCCTGTTGGTTGATGGCTTGCCACATAGCCTCATAGAAATGGACATCGTGAAGTCCTGACTTGAGCAGACTGGGTTTTTTACCCAGTACCTCGTCCCGTGAATAACCCGTTATGCTGCTGAACGCCGGATTCATATCGATAATGTTGCATTGTGCATCGGTAATCAGGATGCCTTCCTGAGTGTTGGCAAAAACACTGGCGGCCATACGTTGAGCTTCTTCCACTTGTTTTCGTTTGCTGATTTCGCGCCGTAAACGCATATTCCAGCCGACAATAATAACAAGCAGCAACAGTGCCGCCATTGCATAGAGCAGAACGGTTTTGGTTTTCACACCGGCCTCATATTTCAAACTCATCCAACGATTCTGGATGGTTTCCTTTTCAGCCTCGGGGATGTCGGCCAGCGCTTTGGCAAGTAAGGTTGCCAGTTCAGGATTAGCCTTGGTGGCGGCCATACGGTGGTGGCTTTGGTAATGGGTATCCCCGGAGAAACCGAGATTAAGCATGCCTTCTCTTTTAACCGCATAGTTTGCCGAAGCGGCATCGCCAATATAGGCATCCGCCTTGCCGCTGCTGACCATGTTCAATGCATCATGTATATTTTCGGCGGGAACCAGTCGTATTTCAGGATGGTCATGCCTTAACAGTTCCTGCATGAAGTAGCCTTTTTCCAGCGTCACCTGCTTGCCGTCAAGACGATCCAGCGTACCGATAAATCCGTTATTGTTATCGCTGATAATGATGATAGGGGTATTGAGATAGGCTTCTGTGAAAATTAAATAGCGCTCACGTTCGGGCGTTTTATTGGCGTTGGAAATCATATCCAACTCACCCCGTTGCGCCATTTCCAAAGTTTCAGCCCAGGATTTATCCTTTGCAATCTCAAGCTTCACGCCCAGCCGTTGCTCGACCAAGGCAATATAGTCCGCGCTCAGGCCGACGAGTGTGCCTTCGGCGTCGATCCACTCGTACGGTGCAAAATCCCTGTCTATGCCTACGCGAATAATGGGATGAGCTTGTAACCAGGCCTGTTCCGCCGGAGTAAAATGAAGCTTGCTTTGTTCTTGTCCATAAACAAAGCCTTCCAGATGATCTATTGAACTGACCAGACCCAGTTGCCGATAAGTGTCGGCGATACGTTGAAAGCGCTTGATGTCGGTACGACCGATTGGAACAGTCTCCGGCAAAATCATTTTTACCGTTTCCTGTGCCTCAAAACGCAAGTGATCGGCAGAAAGCCGGTTGCCGGGATTGTATTTGCTGAGAATGATCTGGATCAGTTCGTCCCGATGTTTGAGCGCATAATCCCAGCCCTTGAGCGAGGCGCGCAGGAAACGCCGAACTCTTTCCGGATGCCGGTTTATTTCCTGTTCCGTGGTGAATAGGTTATCACCCAAAAAATCTACACCGTAGTTCCGAGGATCAATGATGTTGATTTCGATGCCGTTCTTTTTGAAGTAATCAACCTGATCGGTCAGATAGCTAACCATGGCATCGGTTTTGCCGTTGGTCAGGTCGTCGGGGTTGAAGGAATTTTCCAAATGGGTAAATTCATCAGTGGAAATGCCCGTTTCATAAAGCATGGCAAGCAGCGGCGCATTGTCATAACTGTCCTCCATGACCCGTTTGCCCTTAAGCTCGTAGGGACTGACTATGCCGGAACTTTTTAAGGTAAGATACACCAGCGGGTTATGCTGGAAAATGGACGCCAAAATCACCACCGGTTTGCCGCCAAGTCGTTGTTCCAGTAGGCCGGTATCGGCTACGCCGTATTGAGACTCATCTTTTAGAACTTGCTCAATGTTACTGATGCCGGGAATACGTTCACGGATAGTGATGTCCAGCTTCTCTTCAGCGTAAAAGCCTTTTTCCTTTGCTGCGTAGTAGCCGGCAAATTGGAAAGAATGCAGCCACTTGAGTTGCAAAGAGACTTTTTCGGCAGG
>CAZAUB010000172.1:3589-5891 GCA_964488195.1 uncultured Methylobacter sp.
TTGCCCGGATCTTTATAAATGTTGATTTTAAATCAAATGCACTTATAGTTGCACAACAAAAAACCAACCCTTAAGAGTATTACATGCAGCATTTTCGTCTTTCTTTTACCGTCACCGCAGTTTGCCTGGCGGCAGCATATTATTGGGCCGGAATAATGGGCGCTTTTATCGCCGTTATTCTGGGTGTTCTTGAGGTTAGTTTATCATTTGATAATGCGGTTGTTAATGCATCTATTCTCAAGCGGATGGATGATCGCTGGCAGAAGTACTTTTTAACCTGGGGGATTTTGATTGCGGTTTTCGGCATGCGCCTGCTGTTTCCTATCGTGATTGTTTCGGCTGCAACCGGTATCGGGTTTATGGGCGTAACCGAGATGGCATTAAACGACACCGTAACTTATGCCAGGCATCTGGAAGAATCGCATGTGCAAATTGCGGCATTCGGCGGCATGTTCCTGCTGATGGTGTTTTATTCGTTCATCTTTGATAAAAACAAGGAATTGCATTGGCTCGGCTACATTGAAGAAAAAATGTCCTCGTTCGGAAAGCTTGAAGCGATTGAAATCATCATGGCCTTAGGGCCGCTGTTAATCATCCAAAATTACTTGCCGCCGGAAATCCGTTTGGATGTCATGGTTGCGGGCGTCACCGGGGTTATCCTGTTCGTGATTGTGGACAGTTTTGCGGCCCTTTTTGAGCACGAGGAAGAAGGCGAACAGGTCGTTGCGACGCTTAAAAAAAGCGGCATGATGAGCTTTATTTATCTTGAAGTACTGGACGCATCGTTTTCATTCGATGGCGTGATCGGCGCGTTTGCGATTACCCAGGATGTGGTCATTATCATGCTGGGTTTGGCTATCGGCGCGATGTTTGTGCGGAGCCTGACCGTGTATCTGGTGCGGAAAGGCACGCTGGATGAATATGTGTTTCTGGAACACGGCGCTCATTACGCGATCGGGGTGTTGGCGGGCATTATGCTGGTCAGCATGACCCATCATATTCCTGAAGTTATCACCGGTTTGACGGGGGCTATATTGATAGCATTATCGGTGATTTCGTCGATCCGTTACAGGAAAAAACAGGCGGCTTGAATTAGGCTAAAAATTATTTACCACAGCACTCAGCAAAAGATGATATGAATGCCATTCAGGATACCATTTGGCCTGGATGCTGTGCTTAGCGCAGTCGACGCCGGATTTTGCGTGGGTTCGCTTTACCGTGAGTGCAAGCCAAAACAGTAACAACCGAATCTTCCACGCGATACCAGACTAAGAACGGGAAGCAATGCAATACCGCACGCCGGATGTTGCAGTACACAATTGGATAGATGAGCGGTGTTTCGGCGAGCTGAGCCAAAACACCGCTTAACTCGTGGTGGAATTTGGCGGCCAAGCCGATTTGCTGCTCCTCGTACCAGACTTGAGCTTCTGCTACATCAAGCTCAGCAGCCTGGCGAATATAGACCGTAAAACTCAAGGCAGTTGCCGCTTAAGGCGCGCCTGAACCTCAGACCAGAGGCTTTGATCACCGGGATTTAGCTCCATATCCGCCAAACGAGTATCTAGCAAAACCTTTTCTTCTTCTGACACAGGTACGTCATCAGGAGATAAGGTTTCCCAAACAGCCCCGATTAGCTCAATACGCTCGGCGACACTGAGCGTCTTTACTTGCGAAATGAGTGCATCGTTAATCATCAGAAAAGTTACCTGTTGCTACCTAATTTAGGGCTAACCGGGCGCGTCTCGGAAAAGCGGGAAAATAAAGCCGCATTTTACGCGCGTCAGTCGATCACTTTCTTAAGCTCACGCCTATTTGTAAAATTGAATTAATCCGCCAATTGCTGTATGCCATCCAGATACCATTTGGGCTGGATGCTGATTTTCGGTTTGATAAAATGCCAGACTTCCCTGACCTGCTCAGCCTGGGCATTCGCATCTTCGCGCATGATCGAATCAAACAGCACCACCGCTTCCAGTTCCGAACCGACTTCTCTGACTTCCAACAGTTCCGCTTCCAGCTTTAGTATTTCAGTATGGTTTTCAGTATCGGATGCTTTAAGCTGATCCTGAATCTCGGCAAATACCTTATCCGTGGTCAAGCCCCTGATTTCGGCAAGATCACGTTCATCCCAGGCTTTTTGCAGATTGGCAAAGGCTATCTTTGCGCCGCTAAGGAAAGCCTGTTGGTCGAAGTCTTTGGGAATAACGGCCGTAACGAACCCGGCATCCTGTTGAGCAGGTTGGGCATAAGACCCAGTCGAAGCGGCAGTGTTTTTATCTTTTTTGAACAGGATGTCAGTGTC
>CAZAUB010000173.1:0-4401 GCA_964488195.1 uncultured Methylobacter sp.
CAATACCTTGCCCTGCCATTCGGAAATATTGTGCTGATGGCCGGATAGGTCGGGCAGGTTGAACGCGGGTAAGGCGCTTGGAGTGGTTTTTTTAGTAGTTGAAAAAAAATGCCGGGCGGTGATGCCAAGACCCAAGGCAATCATCGCCACAATAATAATCAGGCCGGTTTGTTTCATGATTTGGCGCGTTGCAGCGATTTAATAAAGATTTCGGCATCCTGATAACCGATAACCCGGTAGGCGGCTTGCTCCTGACGGTCTAAGCCGAAAAACAAAATAGCAGGCGGCCCGATCAGGTTGAATTTTGCCAGCAGGGCTTTATCATCATCCGAATTATTGGTGACATCGGCTTGCAGCAGCACATAGCCCTTAAGCGCCTGTTTAACGCGCGGGTCTGCAAAGGTATAAGTTTCCATTTCCTTGCACGAGATGCACCAGTCGGCGTAAAAATCCACCATGACCGGTTGATGGTTGGCGGCGGCCTGATTGATCCGGGCTTCCAGCGCCGCTATCGAGGCGACTCGTTCAAAAACAAGACCCGGTTCTGCGGCTTGCGCCGTGCTCAAGCCGAGTCCTTGCAGCGGCTTTAACGGATTGCTGTTGCCCAGGCTAAAGCCGATCAACAATAACAAGCCGTAAGCCAGCATCATCAGGCCTAAGCCTTTCCACAGTTTGCGCCAGCCGGAACTGTTTTCGGGCAAGGGATCGACAGCGTTGAGATAAATGGCCGGAAATATCAGCAGCATCGCCCACAGCATCATGATCACGTTGCCCGGCAGAATGCGGCTGAGCATCCATACCGCGACCGCCAGCATGATCACGCCGAACACCGCTTTGGTGGAATTAAGCCAGTTTCCGGCCTTGGGCAGCAGTTTTCCGGCGGATGCGCCCAGCAGCAGCAACGGTACGCCCATGCCCAGACCCAAGGCGAAAAGGGCGCTGCCGCCTAGCACCGCATCGCCGGTCTGGCCGATAAAAATCAGCGCACCTGCCAAGGGAGCTGCGACACAGGGGCCGACGATCAGCGAGGACAGTGCGCCCATAATGGCAGCGCCCCACAGCGAACCGTCACGGTGTATTTCGCTGGAGTTATGCAGTTTGACCTGTAACGATTTGGGTAGTTCCAGATGATAAAAGCCGAACATAGACAAGGACAGTGCCACAAAAACGGCGCTGAACAGGCCGATAATCCACGGCTGCTGAAAAGTAGTTTGCAGGTTGCTGCCGAACAACGCGGCCAGTATGCCAAACACCGTGTAAGTCAGCGCCGAAGCGACCACATAACTTAAGGAAAGCAAAAAAGCCCGGCCGGTGGTAATCCGGTTGCCGTGGCCTACGATAATGCCCGATAAAATCGGAATCATCGGGAATATGCATGGGGTCAGCGATAACAGCAAGCCGAAGCCGAAAAAGCTGAGCAAGGTTACCGGCAAGCTGTCCTTGTGCAGGGATTGCACGATTTGATCCTGTTCGGAAAGTTCCGGCGCGGCGGGTTGTTGTACTAATGGTTGCTGTGCTATGGGTAAGGCCAGATCGATTTTTTTACTCATCGGCGGATAGCAAACGCCCCGCTCGGCGCAGCCCTGGTATTTCGCCTGTAAGGTAATGGTTTGCGCCGATAGGCTGGAACGGATAATCGGCAGGTCGAAGCCGAGTTCGTTGTGAAATATCTCAACCTGACCGAAGGCTTCATCCTGTTTGGGTGTGCCTCGGGGGATGTCGTAACTGCCTAGCGTCACGCCGTCGGCGTTAACTAGTTCAAGCTGAACTTTCTCCCGGTACAGGTAATAGCCGTCGGCAATCTGCCAGTTGACGTGCAGGGTATGATCCTCCTTGACCGAGGCGAAAAATCCGAAAGCCTGATCCGGCGGGAGCAGGTCACCTTCAAATAAATTCAGCTTTAAGCCGGATGAACCTTTTAGCAGTTGCTTGACTGGATCGGCTGTGGCGATAGGCGCGGGCAGTTTCAGGTCGAACGTGGTTTTCTGCGGCGGATAGCAAATGCCCCGATCGGCGCAGCCCTGATATTGCACCAGCAGTTGCAGTGAAGATGCGCCGTTTCCGGCGGTTACGTTAATCGGAACGTTCAGGGTGTTGCGGTAAATAACCACATCGCCAAAGTTCTCGTCATGGTGGGTTTGCCCGGACGGGAAAGCGGGGTCGCCCAAGCGGAGTTGCGCTGTTTTGGACTCGAAACGCATTTTATTGCGGTAAAGATAATAACCTTCGGCGATGTCCCAGGAAATTTCAATTCGATCGGCGGCAAGCGCTTTGGCAGAAACTTTGAAGGCCTGGTCAGGCGGCAGAATTTCGCCAGCGCCCAGCGCAAACGCTGATTGGCTGACTAGCGACAGCAAACAGAGAAAAATTATTTTAAAGAGAGGCATGAATCTATCCAATGCAGGTATTCAGGTAAGCCGCACTCAATAGGCACGGCAATTATTTCAGGCAGATCGTAAGGGTGATGGTCGCATATAGTTGTTTCAATAGCCTGATAGTGGTCTTTATGCGCCTTAATCAGCAGCAGATGTTCCTCGGCGGATTCAACTTGCCCCTGCCATGTGTAAATAGAGGTAATGCCGGGCAAAATGTTCACACAGGCGGCCTTGTTGCTTGCAACCAGCAGCCGGGCTATTTTTTCCGCCGTGTCTTTATCAGGGCAGGTGCAGAAGATTATTAGATGGTTAGCGGGCATGTTACAGCTCATAAAAACTGGGGCGACGGATATTATCCTGGAAATTTAAGCCTTGTGCCCTTATATTGTAACGACGATGACTACAACAAGAGTACTTAAGATGAAAATTTTTCAAATCCTATTTCTGATCGTTCTGATTATCCCGTTTGCAGAAATTTATTTGCTGCTGCAAGTAGGCGGAATTATTGGCGCATTCCCGACCATTTTGCTGGTGGTGTTTACCGCAGTGCTGGGCGCTTGGCTAATGAAACAGCAAGGCTTTGCAACGCTTCAGCGCTTTCAGCAAAGTTTGGCGCAAGGCGAGATTCCAGCATACGAAATGATTGAAGGGCCGATCATTTTGGTAGGCGGGGCATTATTGCTAACGCCGGGTTTTATTACCGATATAATCGGCTTTGCCTGCTTGATCCCGCAGTTACGCAGGAAAATAGCCCAATATGTGATTGAAAATTATCTGGTTCAGGCTGGCGCACATTTTCAGCAGGCAAAAGCGGCTGAAAATAACGTGTTGGAAGGTGAGTTTCGTAAAGAAGAGTGAAGGGCTAGGTTCAAGGTAAAAGGCACAAGGCTAAATCCGGTTTTGTCTCGTGCCTTTGTATGTTTAGTCTTTTGTTTCGCAAGTATTTTTGTTAAGTCCTGAATATATCGGGCACCAACCTGAATAACCGGTTGCAACAAGAACCAGGCCCACCAATAATAAAAGAACTTCACCGCCTGGGACGAAAAGTGAAATTGCCAGAAGTGCCGCTCCCCCGTATAAACGGTATTTTTTTTCCTTCTCTCCAACATTGTGTTCAAATTTAAGCATACGTTTAAAATCAAAATTCATCTTAAAATCCTCTGTGTGTAGTTATTATTATCTTTAACAAAGCAACGGTTCAGTCTGTCAGTATTGAACCTCATGCAATATACACAGCTACGAAAAATGTGCAAGCGAAAAAATACCAACAGTAGGTGCTTTAGGCAATGGATGTAACTTCAATAATAGATCCCCTCAATGATGCCCAGCGTCAGGCAGTTACCGCGCCGTCGCAGGCCATGCTGGTTTTGGCCGGTGCCGGTAGCGGCAAAACCCGTGTTTTAGTGCATCGCATCGCCTGGCAGATCCAGGTGCTGGGTGTGTCGGCGCACAGCATTCTGGCGGTCACTTTTACCAATAAAGCGGCCAAAGAAATGCGCGGCAGGATTGAGGATTTGCTCAAAATGTCCGCGCAATCCATGTGGATAGGCACTTTTCACGGTATCGCGCACCGGCTGTTAAGACGCCATGCCAAACAGGCCAAATTGCCGGAAACCTTTCAGGTGATGGATTCCTCCGACCAGTTGCGGCTTATCAAGCGCCTGTTGGCTACGCTTAATCTCGATGCCGACAAGTGGCCGCCGCGCCAAGCGCAGTGGTATATCAACGCGCAAAAAGACGAGGGCATTAGGGCCAGGCATATGCTGGAGACCGGCGATCTTTATCAGCGGCAAATGCTGACTATATATAAAGCCTATGAAGAGCTGTGCGACCGCTCCGGACTGGTCGATTTTGCCGAATTGCTGCTGCGGGCGCACGAATTGCTGCGCGATAACGCCGATGTGCTGGAGTTTTACCAGCAGCGTTTCAAGCAGGTTCATGTCGACGAGTTTCAGGATACCAACACCATACAATATGCGTGGTTGCGACTGCTGACCGACGGCAGGGACAATATCTTCGTGGTGGG
>CAZAUB010000173.1:4501-5881 GCA_964488195.1 uncultured Methylobacter sp.
TTGATCAAACAGTTTGCAGGAGAGGCGGAAGACCTGGAACTTTTTGAACAGGTCAAACTGATCGTCGAAAAAAGTGGCCTGATTGAATTGTATCAAAAGGACAAGGCGGACAAAGGCGAAGAAAAAGTAGAAAACCTGGAAGAGCTGGTCAACGCGGCGCGGCTTTTCGATGCGACCACAATCGGCGATCTGGAGATGGAAGAAAACCTGGGCGAGCTGGATATGTTTTTAGCGAATGCAGCATTGGAAGCCGGCGACATGCAAGGCGATGACTTTGACGATTGCGTACAGTTGATGACCCTGCATTCCGCCAAAGGGCTGGAATTTAAGCAGGTGTTCCTGGTCGGCATGGAAGAAGGCTTGTTCCCGTCGCAACAGTCCGTCGATGATGTCGGGCGACTGGAAGAAGAACGCAGGCTTTGCTATGTCGGCATTACCCGCGCCATGCAGCAGTTGTATCTGACCTATGCCGAATCCCGGCGATTATACGGTCGGGAAAGTTATCCCAGGCCGTCTCGTTTTCTGCGCGAGATTCCGCCGGAACACCTACAGGAAGTCAGGATGCGCGCCACTGTGACCCGTCCGGTGGCCTCCGTCAAGCCGAAAGCGCAGTCTTTGCAAACAGAAGGAAAATACAAACTGGGGCAGCGCGTCAGTCATGCCAAATTTGGCGAAGGCGTGGTGTTGCAAATGGAAGGCGACGGCGCACAGGAACGAGTGCAGATCAACTTCAAACAGGCGGGCGTCAAGTGGCTGATGCTGGCCTATGCCCAGTTAGATGTGTTGTAGGCGGGGCTTTGCGAACGAAGCGCTTCATTTTGTTCGGAGCATCCTATGACCTTAATTTACACGAATCAAGAACAGTGTATTGTGTGGCGTAGATTCTATCTTTATCCTACACACTTAAAAGGAGAAAAACATGCAAACCGCCAAACAAGCCGCAAAGCAGATTATTGACCATGTATCTGACCAGGCAACGTGGGATGACATTATGTATGAACTTTATGTCAAACAGAAAATAGAAAAAGGCCTGAATGCTGTCGATGAAGGCCGCGTTCTATCTAGTGAGGATGCTAAAAGACGGCTCTTGGGCAATGAGAGTTAATTGGACGGAACCGGCATTAGAGGATTTAGAAGCAATTCAGGCTTATATCGCCAAAGACTCCAGTTTTTATGCTCGACAATTTATTGAGCGTATTTTTGACGCCGCTACAAAACTGGAAATTTTTCCGGAAATAGGTCGAAGAGTGCCGGAAGCCGAAGAAAGAGCCGATATCCGGGAATTGATCTTTCAAGGCTACCGCATTATCTATCTGATCCAGCCAGAGAACATCACTATCATCACTGTCATTCATGGCAGCCGGGATTTAGCGGGGATGG
>CAZAUB010000174.1:0-5877 GCA_964488195.1 uncultured Methylobacter sp.
CTCCTGTTTGCCGATCGTTGCGGTAACCTGTTTTTTCTCGTTGTCGCGGAAGTATTCCAGTTCAACATTATCGCCAATTTGCATCAGACCGACGATGTTGCGTATGTCATGGCTGCTTTTAATGGGGCGGCCATTGGCCGAAACAATGATGTCGCCCGGCTCCAGCCCTGCTTTTGCGGCGGGCGAGTTGCTTTCAATCCGGCTAATGGCGGCACCCTGTTTGTTTTTTAAATTAAACGCTTTGACCAGCTCAGGCGTCAGATCCTGCGTAGTTACGCCCAGCAAGCCGCGCCGAACTTCGCCGTGCTTGACCAGCGATTCCTTGATAGTCATGACCATATTGGAGGGGATCGCAAAACCGATGCCGACATTACCGCCGTTGGGCGCTAGGATTGCGGTATTCATGCCGACCAGTTCACCGCGCAGATTTACCAGTGCGCCGCCTGAATTTCCGGGGTTGATCGAAGCGTCGGTCTGGATAAAATCTTCGTAGCCTTCTATGCCAAGGCCGGAACGACCCAAGGCGCTGACTATGCCGGAAGTTACGGTCTGCCCCAAGCCGAACGGATTGCCGATAGCGACAACAAAATCACCGACTCTCAGTTGGCTGGAATCGGCAATAGGCAATAGGGTTAAGTTCTCGGCAGCAATCTGGATGATAGCGACGTCAGCTTCAGGGTCGGTGCCGATCAACTTAGCGGAAAGCTGGCGGCCGTCATTCAAGGTCACCGTAATTTTGTCGGCTTTGTCGATGACGTGGTTATTGGTCAGAACCAAGCCTTGGTTGCTGTCTATAATAACGCCGGAGCCCAAGCTGTTTTTTTGCTGTTGCCGCATCTGGTTGGGCACATTAAAAAACTGGCGAAAAACCGGATCCTGCATCAACGGATTTTCACTGACCAGGATATTGGTCGAGGTTGAAATATTGACCACCGCCGGCATGCTGCGCTCAAGCATCGGAGCCAGAGACGGCAATGCCTGTCCTTCCAAATAGGGCGGCAAACCTGCCTGTGCAGCCGAGCCTATACAAAAATAAACGGGCAAAAAAATTATAAATAACAGCTGTTTTACTGATCTAATATTCATCATGGTTTTCCGCTGATTGTTAAATAGGCATTATCCATAATATATGTGTAAAAACGTTTAATACAAGGTGTGTTAAAGTAGATTATTTAAACAATCAACATTGTCATTTAACTGTTATCTTGCTTAGACTATTCAAATGACCGTAGATGTCAATTCTGAAGATGGACTGATCATTCGTAAGCTAATCCCGCTCGCAACATTGCCTAGCGCTCGATTTAATGCGTTATGCGCCGAAATGACGATCGAGGAAATACAAGATGGGTTTTTGTTTAAAAAAGGTGATGTAAGCCCTTATCTTGTTTATCTGGTCAGTGGTGAGGTTACGCTTCAGGCGGATGGGCTGGTTGTTGAAGTTATTGCTGCGAGCAGCGATTCTGCCAGGTTTGCGCTGGCGCACCAAATCCCAAGAAAAATCGATGCAGTTGCAAACGGAAGGGTGCGTTTTTTGCGGCTGAATACTGATATTGTTAAGAATTCACCTCTCCTTGCTTATAAAAAAGAGGACAACAGTTACATGGTTATTGATGAGACTGAAGGCGATTCAGATGACTGGATGACAGCGTTATTGAAATCGCCTATTTTTCAACGCCTTCCTCCCGCTAATTTACAAAAAATTTTAATGGGTTTGGAAGTTATTCATTTCAAAAAGGGTGAAACCATACTCGAGCAAGGCGGCATAGGGGACTATTATTATCTGATTAAAAATGGGCAATGCCTGTTAACGCGCAAGCCATCTCCCAATGCCAAAGAAATTAAATTAGCCCAGCTGGCAAACGGCGATACCTTTGGCGAGGATTCATTGCTTTCCGGTGCGCCTAGAAACGTAACCATTACCGCGCTGACGGATATTTCTTTATTACGCTTGGATAAAAAACAATTTGTATCCTTAATTAAAGAGCCCTCTTTAAAGTTTGTTGATTATGCCGGAATGCAGGAGGCGGTAAAACAGGGAGCCGTTTTGCTGGATGTCCGTTCGCAGGATGACTATGAAAATCAGCATCTTGATGGCAGTATTAGTGCGCCTTTCTTTTCTTTAAGGATGCAGCTTAAAACATTAAGTCATGAAAAACCGGTCGTTGTTGTTTGTCAGGATGGCAAGACCAGTGAAGCGGCCGCGTTTTTATTGCTCAAAAATAAGATTGAGGCCATGATTTTGAGAGGCGGGATGGACAGTCTTGCGCCCGCCGCTCCTGTTCCCGGCGAGCTTGCGGCATACACACCATCCCTGGTGATCGCCGCGCCTGTTCCCGACAGGCTTGCGGCATACACACCATCCCTGGCGATAAAGCCGAATATGGCGCCTGAGCCGGAAAATGAAGCTCCACTTGCCACTACAGATGATAGCCCTGAAAGTTTGCTTCAGGAAAGTGACCGGAAACAGCCTGTCGATAATATGGCAAGTGTTTCTTCCGGTATCTTGGAAGACCAAATAAAAGCGCTTAAATTGGAAAATGAAGCACTCAAAAATACCAACCAACAGCTCAATGATAAGTGCATGAAGCTGGAATTTGACAAGCAAAATGCTGAGAAGCAATGTCGAGTACTGCACAAGCAGATGGAGAAGTTAACCCAGGTGCTGGATAAGCTAAAAGGAGGGTGATGTCGGGTAATGTGGCTATGCTCTCTGGGCATAGAGCGTATCATAATCCGGCAGTCAAAATTGCAGATGTGGGGTTATGATACGCTCGGTTTGTGCTCAGGAGCACTCGCCGGAAAGAAGTTTTTAAAGCCAAATAATTATTTGATTTTGGCTTCTTTGTAAATAACGTGTTTACGAACAACAGGATCAAATTTTTTGATCTCCATTTTTTCAGGCATAGTCCGCTTGTTTTTTGTTGTTGTATAAAAGTGCCCGGTGCCTTCGGTCGAAATCAATTTAATTTTATCGCGCATTTTTTTATCCTCTTAAGAGTTATCGCCGGCTTTACGTAAATCGGCAAGAACAGCATCGATGCCTTTCTTGTCAATGATACGCATGCCTTTGGTGGAAATTCTGAGGCGAACCCAGCGGTTTTCGCTCTCTACCCAGAATCTGTGATGTTGCAGATTTGGACAAAAGCGTCTTTTAGTTCTGTTGTTAGCGTGTGAAACGTTGTTACCTGTAACTGGGCGTTTGCCTGTTACTTGACATACTCTGGACATGATTAACCCCTAATGCGTGCCTAAATTCAAAAGTTAGCCGAGCTTTATACCAAAAAATCTTTTCAAGGTAAATAAGAATCTATAAAATAAGACGAAAGATTAAGGGCAAAAGGCAAAGGGCGCAATGGGTTTTTAACCTTTCGCCCTTTGCCTTTCGCCTTTTGTCTAAAGCACTTATCAGGAAAAAATAATGCCCATTAAGCTCGGCATGGTCATGGACTCCATTGACCATATCAACATAAAAAAAGACACCAGTTTTGCAATGTTACTTGAAGCTCAGTCCAGAGGCTGGGAGCTGCATTATATGGAACTTAACGATTTGTTCCTCCGAAACGGCAGGGCTTATGCCAGAACGCGGATCATTAAAGTTCAGCGGGATGAAAAAAACTGGCACGAATTTACGTCAGAGCAGGATATTCCGCTGGATCAGCTGGATGTGATTATGATGCGCAAGGATCCGCCTTTCGACCAGGAATACATCTATGCAACCTACTTGCTGGAACGCGCGGAAAGCATGGGGGTTTATGTGATCAACAAACCGCAGTCGTTGCGGGATGCCAATGAAAAGCTGTTTACCGCGTGGTTTCCGCAGTGCTGCGCGGAAACGTTGGTTGCCAGGGAGCCTGCCAGAATCAGGCGCTTTTTGCTGGAGCAGGGAGAAATCATTTTAAAACCGCTGGACGGCATGGGCGGCACCTCTATTTTCCATTTGCGCCAGGGCGATCCCAATCTTAGCGTGATTTTGGAAACCATGACCCAATACAACAGCCGCTATGTGATGGCGCAAAAATACCTGCCGCAAATAGTAGACGGCGATAAACGTATCTTGCTGGTTAATGGCGAGGTCATCCCCTATGCTCTGGCGCGCATCCCTGCCCAGGGTGAAACTCGCGGCAATTTGGCGGCGGGCGGGCGGGCCGAAGGGCGGGAGTTAACCGAACGGGATCGCTGGATTGCCAATCAGGTGGGGCCTACATTACGGGAAAAAGGCCTGGTTTTTGTCGGGATAGATGTGATTGGCGATACGCTGACCGAAATTAATGTCACCAGCCCTACTTGCGTTCAGGAATTGGACCGCCAGTTTGGCTTAAATATTTGCGGACAACTGATGGATCATATTGAAACTGCCCTGCCGCCGCACCTGCTCCCGGCAGGTTTGCGGCATACACACCATCCATGGCGATAATGAGTACACATCAGGTAATGTTTGATCCACCGGCCCCACTGTCCAATAATGATTCATTATTGATTGCCTTATTTTTAGCGGCCGTCATTCATGTTGTCATTGGTCTGGGGGTTAACTTTACAGCGCCGAAACCGGAGGAAGTCAGCCGATCGATTGATATTACCTTGGTCAATATGCCGAGTAAAAAAGCGCCTGAAAAGGCACAATTTTTGGCCCAGGAAAATCAGCTGGGCGCGGGTGAACAAAGCAAGAAACAGGAACCGCCGCCCCAACAACTACCCAGCCAGGGCAATAGTCCAGCTAAGCAGGTAAAAAAGAGCACGCCGGAACAAAGCAAGCCCAAAGCGGCGAAAAAGCTGATTACCCAGAAAAAGGCGGAAAAAAAGATCGTTACCGCAAGCAAGCCGGATACCGGGCAGCATACTGAAAAACACCCGCAGTTGTCGGCGGAGATGCTACAGCAACAAATTGCCCAATTGGGCACCGAAATCAAGCTCAGCCAGCAAAGCGCCGAGCAAACCAAGATAAAATTTGTTGACTCGGTGAGCGCCCATAAATACATTGCCGCCCAATACATGAAGGATTGGGAAGATAAAGTGGAGCGTACCGGCAATCTTAATTACCCGGAAGTGGCGGCCAAGAAAAACTTTTCCGGCACCTTGACCATGGATGTCGGAATTAAAGCTGACGGCAGTATTTACAGCATACGCAT
Source organism: uncultured Methylobacter sp. (assembly GCA_964488195.1). Lineage (GTDB taxonomy): Bacteria > Pseudomonadota > Gammaproteobacteria > Methylococcales > Methylomonadaceae > Methylobacter_A. Next base: position 5,127 of record CAZAUB010000174.1, read on the forward strand.
CAATCAGTCTTCGGGAAATCCGGCATTGGATGAGGCGGCTATAAGAATTGTTCGTATGAGCGCGCCATTTGCACCGTTACCCACAGATTTGCGGAAAGAACTGGATGTTCTGGTGATTACCCGGGTTTGGAAATTTTCTGATGAATCAGGCATGACCTCGCGATAAACAGTTGCTTAAGTCACCATAAACTTTGATACTAACACCTATGAGCCAAGCTACTTATTTAAATAACCAGTTTATTATCGCCATGCCCAATCTGGCGGATCCCAATTTTTTTCATACGGTTGCCTATTTGTGTCAACACAATGAAGACGGCGCATTAGGCATCGTCATCAACAGATCGACGGACATGAAGCTGGGCGAGATTTTTAAACAAATGGATATCAAGGTCACTTCGCCCGCTTCAGCTGAAACGCCCGTTTTTGCAGGCGGCCCGGTGCAACAGGAACGCGGCTTCGTGGTGCATACTTCCGGTGGAGACTGGCATGCGACCTTGGCTATTTCAGAGACCATTTCCCTGACCACGTCCCGTGATGTGCTTGAAGCCATTGCGGCAGGTGTAGGCCCTGAACAATATCTGGTGGCTTTAGGTTATGCCGGCTGGGCCGCCGGGCAATTGGAAAAAGAAATCATGGAAAATTCCTGGCTTAATACGCCTTGCGGCAAACAGGTTTTGTTTGATACGCCGGTAAATTTGCGCTGGAGTGCGGCAGCCGACCAGATCGGCATTGATATTAATCTGTTGACCGC
>CAZAUB010000175.1:0-1631 GCA_964488195.1 uncultured Methylobacter sp.
AAATCTCGTAGTTATATAGTTTATTTCAGCTATTAATATAGCTTGTTTTCATCTTATCTGCATATTTTCTGCATTAGAGCTATTTCAATATGACGACGAATTCCGAATTTGCCCACCGCCATTACATCACCAAAGCCCCCCAAAAAACCACATCTCGCTCGGCGACTGTAATTTCTGCATTTCGTTGCAACCTACTTGACTTTCGTATCCAAACGAATACACTTCAACCATGAACATCTTCCAGAAATCCGATGAATTCGATGCGTGGCTAGTCGGCCTGAAAAGACCCTGTCGGAAAAGCCCATATTGCTTTGCGCCTTGATCGCGCGGCAAAAGGCAACTTTGGCGACTGCGAGCCGGTGGGTGCAGGGGTTTCCGAGATGCGAATTCACTATGGCCCCGGCTATCGGGTATATTTCACCCGGTGCGGCGCAGTGATTTATCTGCTGCTGTTGGGTGGCGACAAATCAACCCAGAAGCGCGACATCAAACGTGCCCTAGAAATGGCGAGTTTTTTACCCAAGGATTAATACTATGACCAATTTCACCCCGTTTGACGCAGCTGATTACCTTGACAACGAAGAAACTATTGCCGCCTATCTGACTGCCGCACTGGAAGACCCCGATCCCGACGCATTTCTTGTTGCAGTAAAGACTGTAGCTCGAGCTCGAGGCATGACACAGCTGGCAAAGGATTCCGGTTTGGGACGCGAAAGCCTTTACAAGGCGCTCTCACCCGGCGCGAAACCGCGTTATGAGACAGTGATGAAAGTGGTTCGGGCGCTGGGCGTGAATCTACACGCTGAAATTCGTCATACTTAACTGACCCATGGCAATGGCCTATATGTTGGACATGCTTTTTTATGCCCAACATGACGATGTTTCACTATGGCAGCCACTCGGATTCACCCACCACCGGATGCTGCGGCAAGCCGATTATCAGCAACGTTATGCAACATGAAAAATTAGTATGCACCCAGTTTAATATCTATATTTTTGCTTTTATGCAGCAATGTCTTTATGACATTCGCATGGTATGCACATCTTAAGGAGCTCAACAATAAACCATGGTTAGTCGCAGCGATAATAAGCTGGGGGATTGCATTGCTGGAATATTTGTTCCAGGTTCCGGCAAACAGAATAGGTTTTACGGTTCTTAGCGTGGGTCAGCTTAAAATACTGCAAGAGGTTATTACTCTGACAATATTTGTCCCTTTCTCTGTAATGTATTTGAAAGAGCCATTAAAATTAGATTATTTGTGGGCGGGCATATGCCTTGTTGGGGCGGTGTATTTCATGTTTCGAAGCCGGTTTGCCTAACAAACTCACGAACTGCAAAAAAACATTCTGGTTACCGTATAATTAAAAAGGCCGGGCTCGATTAAATTCAATCAAGTCCCGGCCTTCAGGTGCAAATGCAACTGTTTTATTACGATGCGCCTCTTATTTGCAAGCCCCTACTTCTTTGCCGTCAGGAATATCACATTTTTTAGACTCACATACCGCATCACGCTTACAAGCCGCACCCGCTGGCTGTGGAGCTTTACACTCATACACTCATACACTCATACACTCATACACTCATACACTCATGTGGCGTTATAGTCCTGTAGGTTGGGCATGCTTTTTAT
>CAZAUB010000175.1:1731-5848 GCA_964488195.1 uncultured Methylobacter sp.
TACACTCATACACTCATGTGGCGTTATAGTCCTGTAGGTTGGGCATGCTTTTTATGCCCAACATTGCGATGTTTCAATATAACGACGGATTTCGAATTTTCCCACCGCCGATCCCATCACTGGATGCCGAAATGTTGGGCAACGAAAAGCTGTTGCCCAACCTATGTGCTGGATTTAGCGTTCTTTATGGCGGTATCTGATAGCGGCATGACTGTACAAGCTCCGGTAAATTTGAATATACCGCTATACCGTCACAAATGACGGTAGTCAATACGTCTTGTTGCATTTCGTTGGACAATAAAAAACCCGCTAAGCCTTATGACTTGCAGGTTTTTGTACTTCGTTGAACCTGTTTGAATCCACTAATGGATGCGGGCTCTATCACAATAGCCTCTGTATGACGCATTATTAAAGGCTTTGTTGATTTAATTTTTTAAATATACCCCCATAAATACCCCCACGCGCTCAATGCTGCCCCTGTTTTTGACACAAAACATGGTATCAAATATCGTCATTATTCCCAATAGCCGAACTAAGCTTTATCGATCTGCTGTCTTAGCCACGTAACGCCACCCAGTTCGATAAATCTTTTATGCTGCGCCTCGGTTAAACGACAAGATATAACCTTGGCCCGGTCTTCGGGCGGCAAAGGCTTACGGCCCGCCCCTTTGGCGCGCGTTTTCTTTTGTTCCATTGGCGGTGTCTCCTGAGAAAAGCATTTAATGTAATACATCATTACTTTACCGCAAGCGCTGCGGGCTATATCCTGTAATATTGTATTACATAAATAATAAATAATGTCAACTTTATGGGCAATAATGAAAAACACGCTACAGGCCGCTCTGTGCGTAGCATTCAAGAAGTCAAGCTATTATTGTAATACGTTAATAACTTCGCATAACGGGCATTATGTTAAATTGCGTATTACATAATTAGCCGCACTCATTGCGCTTTGAGTGCGCCGTCCAGTCTAAAGAAACTCAATCTCATCATCTTTTTCTAGTGGTTTGCCTGGTTGTAACCCCATAGCCGCATTGAGCGCGTCTGTCGTTGTAAAGATGCAGTTTCGTCCGTACAAAAACCTAACGCCGTTTTGTCGCAGGCATTTCTCAAGGTCGCTAAGGCGTTTGCAGCCGGTAGCGGCCTTGAGTTCGTCTAGGGTTACGATGGCGCTCATTGGTTAACTTTGTCTCAGTAGTTTCAAAGGTTGTTTTGTCATTGATGAGCGATATTTTTACGTCCGCTTAAAGTGCTAAAAAACCGCTAACCATTCAATTTATCATTTTAGCGCAATCGATCAAATTAGCCCATGCTCGGCAAAAGAGTAGGCTCCCATCTTGCTTACGATGAAATGATCTAACGCCCGAACATCAAACAGGTTAAGCGCCTGTTTCAGCTTGTCCGTTATGCTTAAATCTGCCGGGCTGGGGCTGAGTATGCCTGAAGGATGGTTGTGAATGAATATTAGCGCCGCCGCGTTGACTTGTAAGGCGCGTTTTACAACTTCACGCGGATAGACACTAGCGCCGTCTATGGTGCCTCTGAACAATACTTCATGAGCAATAACACAATGCTGGTTATCCAGGAACAAGCAGGCAAAAACCTCATGCTCTAAATCCATGTATTGCATTTGCAACCATGAGCGGGTGCGTTCAGGGTTTGTCATGGGTTCACCACGGCAAACGTGATTATGCAAAATGGCTTTAGCTGCCTTGATAATTTGATCTTCCGTTAATGCCTTACTGGCACTATATTTGCCGCGTTCATCGCTGACAAAGTAGGGAATTTTGATTGTAAAGTCTCGGCGTGGCACTGCACGGCTTTTGCTTGTTGATGGTGTTGTCATGGTGATGACTCCTGTAAATTTTTCGATTAAGGTAATGGTGTCGGGGACTCGAAACTGTTTACAGACAGTCAGGCCTATTTCCCTTACGGGTCTTTTATTAGCCTATCCCCGGCATTGATCTGGACGGCTCAAAATATTCGAGCAGTTGAAAAATGATGGACAAAAAAATACCGCTGGTCTATCGGGTGCGGTGTCCGCTGTAAAGGAGGTTTCGAGACTCCGGCGCAAATACTAAGCCTGATAGCAATGGAGGTCAATAGTTTAATGATTTGTGCTAGTTGTTTTGCCTGTATTCGACGCTATTACCCAATACCTACAAGCTTACTTACTCTCTCCCCCTACCCCTATTCAATACGCCATAGAGTAGCGGGCAGGTGTCAATGATCTCCGCCGCGTACGTCTGAAGGTAAGCCCCTGGTCAAACTGCTGTCGATCTGTGCCGTAGTCGTCCAAAGGCAAGCCCTTGGCTTCCATCTTCAAAAAGTGAAGTTAGGAACCTCACTTCAGGACTCCCCAAAGTTGGGGGCTCCTGTAGTGCAAATAACAGCGGCTATGGGTAAAGCTGCGGAAGTGATGCGGAAAAATCCCGATTCAATGCAAGCTAATTCAAATTTGAGTTAGCCTATAACATCAGCAATATTACCTTCCCCCCCTCGCCCCGATCCTGTACGCCAAGACGTAGCGGGCAGGTGTCAACCGTGTAAGCATCCGGCCTGTGCTGCCTGCATCTTGCCTAACCAGTGGGTTTTTTCTATTCAATTACTCATGCGTAAAAATAAACTTGGAGCGACGCAAAGGGAGGGTAGGCGGTTTAGAGATTCGACCGCCCCCCTACCTGTTGCTATACCCCCTGCTGAAACTCCCGCGACTGCAAGTAAGTAAGGGGCAACGCTCTAGGGTTAGGAAGCGGTGAAGACTTGACCGCCCCCCTCTATGGTTTGAACTGGGTTAATGTATGGGCCGGGTTGCCTGTCGATACAGCCTTGACGAACGCTATCGCGGCCAATGTTGCCAGGGAGTACAGCTCTGCCGGGCTGCTGGGTTGCATGTGCCTGTAGCCTGTGCCATCAGGCTGCCACCAATGCTGACGCAACCGATCCCATACGCCCGTTTTCTTCATGTGCTTAATGATGGTTTCACCGTCCTGGCATACGATCAATTTTGCCTTGATTTCGGTTATTGCCGATCACTCATTTATTGCCGTAAATAAAAACATATGCCCCCTATGTCTGGAAAACGTGGGGAATTTGGGGAGATAGGCCTTTAGCCCATACGGGGCGCGGCTTGCAAGCTCCACAAGTCGTTAAAATAAATGGGGAATCTCCCCAAATATTGCCCCAAACTCCCCAAAAAATAGCACTTTACGGGGTATTTTCGATCAATTGGTGTCCTGTTTTCAGGTTTGCCGGGTGTTTGATGCTCCCCATTTTTTTGGGGAATCTCCCCAATAAAAAAATAGACTTGGGGAGCTTGTAAGCCACACTGTATAAGGCTTATAGCTATATCTCCCCAAATTCCCCAAAAAATATACATAACCCTCTAACTATTTATTTCAACAAGACCGACCACCAAACCACAAAGCGGACAACAGACGGCCACAACTACCTTATTGGCGTATCCATTTGGGGCGCGGGGATAAGAAATATATTAGCCCGACTCAATCAAATCAGCGGACAGGATCATAACGCGGACATTGCGACCGGCCACCATGCGCTTTATAGCCAAACGCGGACGATTGTTTTTAGCGTCCGGTTCGGTTTTTACGATAAGGCCTTTTTCGTGCATCCTTCGCCAAAGGCTTGATGCACTTATCAAAATCGGATTGCCTTGGTTCCGGGCAAATTGCTGCGCAACCTTAAAGGCGGTGTCCTGTTGAAGCCAGACTTCGGCGGGGGCGGTGCCGGTGGTGTCGCAATGCCAGCCAATGCAATCCCCCTTCGGTTTATAAATCTTGTCCCCGGCCATATCAACAGTATCGGAACTCCAGCCCCAAGAATGCGGCCTAGTCTCGGGTGGCCCTTGCTTCAACCGACAAGCAATATGGGCATCGCCTGAACTGAACGCCGCCTGTAACAACTGAAGGAAGCGCTCGGTTTCGTCCTGGTCGATCTGATAAGCGCCCTGTTCACTGAATGCCTGCTGTAACTCGGTTTCGACAGTCGATAACAGCGCGTTACTTTGTTCGCTGGTCATCATGCCGGAATCTTCCAAGAACTCTAAGGAATCGTTAATTAATAAGTGTAACAATTAACCGGCGATTGAGCCCGGATC
>CAZAUB010000176.1:0-3498 GCA_964488195.1 uncultured Methylobacter sp.
ACGCCAAACTGCACAATACCGATTTAATCATCAGCGTCCCGGTACAGGAACAATCCCCGATTAAAAACTTCAATGCGGTGATAACCCTGGGCAAGGAGCAAGGCATGTACCGCAAGACCCATTTACTGCCTTTCGGGGAATACCTGCCGCTGCAACCCCTGTCGGGTTTTGTGCTGGATATGATTCATGTCAGGCTGGGGAATTTCACGCCGGGGGCGACCAATCAGCCCTTGCTGAAAGCGGGCGGCTATCCGTTTATAACTTTGATCTGTTATGAAGACGCGTTCGGCGATTTGAGCATTCGAGGCTTGCCGGACGCGGCGTTTCTGGTTAACGTGACCAATGACGGCTGGTTCGGCGATTCGATAGAACCCCATCAGCATATGCAAATGGCAAGAATGCGGGCGATGGAAACCGGGCGATTTTTGTTGCGATCGACAAACACCGGCATGACGGCGGTTGTTTCGCCGACGGGTGCAATCATCAGCCAGGCTCCGTTGTTTCAGGAAACGGCGCTGACCGGCATGATAACGCCGATGGGCGGCATGACGCCCTATGCAAGCTTGGGCGACAAGCCGGTTATTGGGGGCATGGTTGTTTTGTTGTTGGGTTTGCTGGGGTATGGGAGGTTTTTTAAATTAAAAGATCAGCAATTGTAAGGTACCTTACCGCGTTTGGATGTTTGCCACTTAATTCTGTGTTATTTTCGCCGATGCCAATAGTCAGGGCGACGTTTTTGGTGCGCAACTGCTATTATCAAAAGATGGTTAGGGAAAAGACAATACACAATGTTAAATGGGAATCGGCGCATAATAAAGCGGCGTGTGCCAGCAACCCATGGTGTACCTAACTCTGGATTTCCCGATAAAAGCGAAGCTGCTTTTTCGAACTCTGAGATGAGTGCCAAGCCAAGCTGTTTATTTGCCTGCGCAGAGTAGAAGGCTGCCGCATTATTCAGTTCAGCATTAGCAGCAGGGTGGACAATTATTTTCACTTCAAAGTTGCACGAGCTTGTGCGATTACTTCCTCGAACGGGATGCCGACAACCATTCCACTCTTGACCTCGGCAACACGTCTTTCAACTTCAACAGCCCAAGCTGATTCTATTTCGTTATCTTCATCAAGGCTGGCGATAATGTGCTCCGCCAATAGCGCACGGTCGGCGGGTACAAGCTTTAATACCTCGGCCTGTAGAATTTCAAATTGTGTTGACATTACATGCCCTCCAAACGACTGATTTTAATTGTAACGCGAGTAAGGTTTTCGGTAAACGCAGAGCCTTACCTCGTTGCCGCGAATTAGCCTATAACCGAGTAGATATGGCAAAATCTTTTCCGTTGCCCGACATTAACTTTATTGCTTTAAGGTGAATGAAACGGATCGTTGTCTGTTAAATTTCTAAAATAATAAGCTGTCCCAATTTCACCATTTTCACCCACTTTAAGATTTAAAGCTCCTATAATTGGTTCAACAATCAACGTATATACGGCAACTGAGACTCTTCGAGCTTTTTCCGCATCACCTTCTGTGCAAACCTTGCCGCGATGAATTATCTTGTTTCTTATCTTTTGAAGTGCTTTGCATTCATTAAACAACTTAGCAGGCTCATTATCTCGACTAATGTTTTTTAATTCAAAATCTGTGAAGGTGGAAATAAGTATCTCTAGCAACTTCTCATAACGATCAAAACCTGCCTGCCCTAATACATGTTCAACTATAATTTCAGCTAAGGCTTCATGATGAACTAATCCAGAAACAATAGGTTTGAGTATTGTTGCCTTAAGAAGAAGCTCAATACACGTCATAAAAAATACTAATGATGCTGAATAATGTTCCAAGTCATATAGCTTTTTACCTTCTTGGAATGCGTCAATGGCGGGCCGCATTACATTGGGATTCTGTTCGTAAAAGGATCGAAGCCGTTCATTAGTAAACTCGCTTATTGCTTGGTTGGAGATCTCTTCAATGAATTCGTCCTTCGCTGCTTCTTGCTCATAATAATATTGATCATCTTCATTCCAGCTCATAATTTGTTCCTGTATGTCCTGATATTTTACTTAAGCCATGTAGGACGTAGGATGGGTAGAATGCAGTGAAAATCATCGCAATGACATTGACACTGATGGGTTTCGTTATCACTTTACCCATCCTACAGTGCTTTAAAAATCCGCGTAAATCAGCCCAATCCGCGTCGCCTCGAGGCGCCTACTCTTGGCATCCGTGTTCTATTTTTATAAGCTTAAATTACTGCCTCAAATCCTTAACCACCCGCACCACTTCATTATCACCAGCAATAGTTTCAATGCTAAACCCCAACTTGGTCACCAGCGACAACATCGGCTTGTTAACAGCCAGCACCTCACCTTCAAAGAACGACATGCCTTTGGCTTTGGCTGTTTGCAACAAGGTTTTCATCAGTTTGGTGCCTATGCCCATACACTGGCAGTCGTCGGCAACCACCAGCGCAAATTCTACCGAATGGCCGTCCGGGTTGACCATATAGCGCCCCACGCCCAATTCATTCGGCATATTTTCACCGTCGGCTACCGCAACAAAAGCCATCTCGCGGTCGTAATCGATCTGGGTGAAGCGCACCACCATTTCCGGCGTCAGTTCCTGCAAAGACTGCATAAAACGGAAATATTTAGTGCGCTCGGACAGGCGGTGGACAAAGTCCTTTTCCATGCCCGCATCTTCAGGGCGGATCGGCCTGATCGTAATATTGGTGCCGTTAGCTAATTGGTATTGCTCGGTCAATTCATGCGGATAAGGATGAATCGCCATGTGCGAGTAAGGGGAAAGTTGGTGCGATGTTTCCGCTTTAATGCGGGCATCAACCGCCATTACGCCGTGTTCGTCGACGATCAGCGGGTTAATGTCCAGCTCCAAAATCTCCGGCAGTTCGCTGACCATAGCCGATACATTCAGCAACACATCGACCAGGGCTTGTTTATTAGCAGGCGGTAATTGGCGGAATGCCTCCAGGTATCTGGCCGCCTTGGTTTTAGCGATCATTTGCTCAACCATATACGCATTGAGCGGCGGCAGGGCGACCGCATTGTCCTGCAAAATCTCCACCATCGTGCCGCCCAAGCCGACGCTGATCGCAGGGCCGAATACCGGATCCCTGACCACGCCTATCATCAGTTCGCGGCCGCTGGGGGATTTGAACATCGGCTCAACGGTCATGCCGACTTCGGTAATTTCGGGGTATTTTTGTTTTATAGCCGTTTCCATTTCCATGAAATTGCGCGAAACTTCCTGAACGCTGTTGATATTAAGCCGCACCCCGCCTATATCGGATTTATGGCTGAATTCGGCCATATTGACTTTTAATACCACCGGAAAGCGTAGCGTTTCTGCGGCAATCATCGCATCTTTGGCGCTGGAAACTTTGATGGTCTGGTTGACCGGAATATGGAACGCAGCCAGGATGGCTTTGGATTCCTGCGCGGTTAAAACCTGACGGCCTTCCGAAAGCACCCGTTCGATAATCAA
>CAZAUB010000176.1:3598-5840 GCA_964488195.1 uncultured Methylobacter sp.
ACCAGTATGCCGTCGATATTTTTGTCTTTAAGGCAGATTTCCAGCGCTTTCTGGTAACGTTCAGAAGTCGCGTCACCCAGAATATCGACCGGGTTGGCATGCGACCAGTGCACCGGCAAAACCTCATCCAGCGCGGCGATGCTGGCAGCACTCAGTTCCGCCATTTGCACGCCGACATCTTCAGCGCGGTCGGTGCTCATCACGCCGGGGCCGCCGGCATTGGTGATAATCGCCAAGCGGTCTTTTTTGACCACATAGTTGTTGGCTAAAACGCGGGCGGCGGAAAACAATTCATTAATGCTGTAAGCCCTAACCACACCGGCCCTGGCAATGGCCGCATCGAACACATTATCGCCGCCGACCATAGCGCCGGTATGCGACATGGCCGCCTTGCAACCTGCTTCATGACGGCCGGATTTAATCAGGATCACCGGTTTTAGTCGCGCCGCCGCTTTAAGGCCGCTCAAAAAACGCCGGGCGTCGCGTATGCCTTCAACATACATCAAAATGCCGGTGGTTTTGCTGTCGGTTGCTAGATAATCCAGCACCTCGCCGAAATCAATATCCGCCGCACCGCCCATCGATACCACCGTCGAAAAGCCGATGTCCTGGGATTTGGCCCAATCCAAAATCGCGGTACACACCGCGCCGGATTGGGATAATAGCGCCAGATTGCCGTCCTTTACCGTGCCGTCGCCAAAGGTCGCATTCAGCTGTCCGCTGGGACGCACCACGCCCAGACAGTTCGGGCCGATGATGCGGATATTGTAGCGATGGGCGATGTCCAGAACTTCCTGTTGCAGCCGCTTGCCTTCCGCACCCAGTTCGCCAAATCCTGCGCTGATAATGATCACGGACGTGACGCCTTTTTCGCCGCACTGACGCACCACGCCGGGAACGCTGGGCGCCGGGGTCGCAATCACCACCAGATCGAGATCCCCAGGAACGGCATTGAGATCGGGATAAGCTTTTAGACCTAATAAGGTTTCGCGTTTATTATTGACCGGATAAAGCCCGCCTTTAAAGCCCGCCTCCTGCATGTTAAGCAGCAGACGGTAACCCACACTTGCCTCGCGTTCGGATGCACCAACGATAGCAACAGATTTGGGGGTGAAAAAACGATTCAGATAATGAGGACCCATTGATGCTCCGGAAATAAGGAAAAAGAAATGCATTTTATAATGCAAAATTCTAGCATTGATGGGCAGTTGACCCGATTAAATTTTGATGACAGCGACATAAGCTACGGCATAAATTGATACACTAGCCTTTTTTGAATTGACGGAAAGTATTTTGAAATATTTGACGACTCAACTGAGTAGGACGTGCCGTGTGCGCCTTCTGATTGGCGCGCTTTTTGGCTTAATGATTTATCAACCGGCATTTGCTCATGCCGGGGTCGATCACAGCAAAAGTTGTTTTATGACCGTAGGCGATACCAAGTTAAGAATAAGCGGCTACCAGTTCCAGCCGGAGCTGGAAGGCAAACACTTCTGCCATTTTTTTCCTGAACTTGGACAGATCGTGCTGGCGGTGGAGCCAATGGCAGAGAGCCAGGAAAAAACCTTAGTCACACTGGAATTAGCGGCATTAACTTCATGGCTAAATCCGGCCCAGGCCTTTACCGTGATCAAGCAGCAGCCTGAGCAATTGATGGGGGCAGGTCTTGCTATAATGCAGCAAACCATTGGGCAGCGCGGTATCTACGGGCTTAATGTTACGTTACAGGATGCGTCCGGTAACCGGCAGCAACAGCGCTTTGTGTTTCTGGTGGGGTTTCCGGTGACTAAAATAATGGTGATGATTGCCAGTTTACTGGTTTTGGTGATGGGGTTCGTAGCAGTGAGGGATTTTAAAAAGAAGGCCTGACAATGACGTAAATAATTTGTAACTATTCAGCGAATGCTAACTACGATTAATAGAACACGGGTGACGCGGATTGGACGGATTTACACGGATTTTTAAAAAGCCGAAGCCAAGTTTGTTATGCCCTTTTTAATCAGTATTTATCAGCCTAATCCGCGTCATCTGTGTTCTATTTCATTATGGGCTGAATAGTTACAATAATTTCTTCTTCTTCCCTCATCATAGGTTAAAATGTATCCATTGTGATCAGGCAGCGCGCCAACTTTGTCGAGCGCCAACAAGAGTTTTCAGGCATATTGAATGATTTTAGTAACAGGCGGTGCCGGGTTTATCGGTGCGAATTTTGTATTGGACTGGTTGGCGCAATCTGACGAAA
>CAZAUB010000177.1:0-5809 GCA_964488195.1 uncultured Methylobacter sp.
CGCCGATCACAACCAGTTTAAGTTTATTGAATAAAGACTGTTCCCGCCAATAAAACAGCAAACTTGCTTTCCTCCGTGACCAGTAGGCGAGCTGTTTATTTTTACATCGCCGACAAAAAGGCGGCAATGCCCGCCACAAAAAGTAGAGCCCTAAGCTGGCAAAAAACAAAAGGGTGTAAAAAACGATGATCTGGGTTTGTTGAAGATCGGTATGAAAAAGGTGTTCGACGAGATGATCAAGATTGGACTCGATTAACTCAAACGCAATATGAATTAACTCAAGAAAATGCTCGAACAGGAAATGGAGCAGTTCAAACAATAAGCCGAATACCATATCAGGCGCGGCGATAACCGTAATGACACTGGCAAAGATAAGCCCATTAACCACGATGTGTTGCCATCTCCTTTTGCTCACATGCTTGATCAGCAATTCCCGATCATCATCTTTCATATTGATGAAATCAACACCAACACGATGAGGTTCGTGGCTTTCGTATGGATTACTGTCTTTGCAATAAACAACCTTTCCGTAAGTCACAATGGCCGCCATACTGGATACCAGTAGTATCTTGAATGCCAGATAATCGCCTTCTTTAAACGCGTCTTCACAATGAAAAGCCATGCCGCTTAAACTGATGTTAACGTCGCAGGTTTCATTTTCGTTAAAATGCAAGTCCGGCATCGTGACATCCGGCAGATTTTTTTCCAGCCTAGGCGATAGCAATGCCGAATCCTGAGATACCCTTTCAATATCTGTAGGCAATGAAAAATCTTCCAAAATATTATCGAAAGCAGGATGCGGTTCGGTCAGCAGTTTTTCATCTATTTTTTTGTAAAACAGGTTAACTTGATCATAAATTCGAAAAGAAACTCTTCGATTTTTATTTTTCGTCATGCTGACCTTACCCATAATCTACAACCTCTAAACCTTTTATTGCTAGGATTTGATTATACTTATCACACTATAGCTGAGCCTGATCATTTTATTGCACCTTTGGCAGGATGAAGACATTCTAGCCTACCCAAACCCTGGCGTTCCTGAACAAACGCATCCACGCGCCATATTCATTCCAGTCATCCGGGTGCCAAGAGTTTTGCAAGGTTCTGAAGCAGCGCTCGGGGTGCGGCATCATAATGGTAAATCGGCCGTCCGTGGTAGTCATCCCGGTAATACCGAACGGCGAACCATTGGGGTTGGCAGGAAATTCCGTGGTTAATTCGCCATAGTTATCGACATAACACAAGGCAACGGCACCCGCTTCAAGCGCAACCGCCGGATCTTCGGCAAATTCTGCGCGCCCTTCGCCATGAGCAATGGCTACCGGCAGCCTGGAGCCTTCCATACCGGCAAACAGTATCGACGGCGATTTTTGCACTTCAACCAACGCCACACGCGCTTCAAATTGTTCTGAGGTGTTGCGCATGAAACGCGGCCAATGTTCCGCGCCGGGGATGATGCCCTTTAATCCCGACATCATCTGGCAACCGTTACAAACCCCCAAACCAAAGGTATCGGGGCGCTGGAAAAATGCGGCGAATTCGTCCCGGCAGCGCGGGTTAAACAGAATGGATTTTGCCCAGCCGCCGCCTGCACCTAGCACGTCGCCATAGGAGAAACCGCCGCAGGCAACCAGGCCGGTGAAATCAGCCAAACTCACCCGACCATGGATAATATCGCTCATGTGCACGTCGATACTGGTGAATCCGGCACGATCGAATGCCGCTGCCATTTCTACATGGCCGTTAACACCCTGCTCACGCAATATGGCGACTTTGGGTCTTGCTGCATTTTTAAACAGCGCGGTCACATCATCGTTAACATCAAAGGTCAACTCGACATTCAAACCGGGATCTTCATCATCGGCGATCCGCTCAAACTGTTGCTGAGCGCATTCCGGGTTATCGCGCAAGGCCTGCATTTTGTAGCTGAGTTCGGACCAGATGCTCTGCAATTCGGCTCGACTGGCGGAATAAACAACCTCGCCCAAATGGCGAATAGTCAGTTGCTGTCCTACATCCTGTGGGGGCGACTTCAGTCGCCCAGGGCGACTGAAGTCGCCCCCACAATGCTCTGACTGAGCCATGCCGTAATCAACAACCTTGCCGATCACATACGTGCAATCAATCAGACCCGATTGTTTCAACAGATCCACGACGTCCTTGCAATCGCTCTGCCGCACTTGCAATACCGCGCCCAGTTCCTCATTAAACAATACCGCCAACACATCATCGCCCAGACTATCGAGCGTTAAGTTCACGCCCAGCCTGCTTGCGAACATCATTTCCGCCACCGTTGCCAGCAAGCCGCCATCGGAACGGTCATGATAACTCAGTAGTTTATCTTGGCAATTAAGTGTTTGTATCGCATCGAAAAAGGCTTTCAACAGGCCCGCTTCATCCAGGTCGGGGCATTCGTTGCCGAGCTGGTTATAAACTTGCGCCAGCACCGAACCACCCAAACGGTTTTTACCTGCGCCCAGATCAAGCAGGATCAAGGCGCTGTCTTCATCCGGCACACAGCGCAGTCGCGGAGTCAGGGTAAGGCCAATATCGGCAACCGGCGCAAACGCGGTAATCACCAGTGACAACGGCGCGGTCATGATTTTTTCGACCGAATCATCTTTCCACACGGTTTTCATCGACAAGGAATCCTTGCCCACCGGTATCGCAATGCCCAGCTCCGGACACAACTCTATACCCACCGCCTTGACCGTATCGAACAATGCCGCATCTTCGCCTTGATAACCTGCGGCGGCCATCCAGTTAGCAGACAGTTTGATTTTTTTCAACGACTCTATGCTTGCAGCGGCAATATTGGTGATGGCCTCGCCTATCGCCATACGACCGGATGCCGGTGCATCAATAATCGCAATCGGCGAGCGCTCACCCATCGCCATCGCCTCACCGGTCACGGCATGAAAACCCACTGCGGTGACCGCGACATCAGCCACCGGCACTTGCCAGGGGCCGACCATTTGATCCCGCGCAACCAGCCCGGTTACCGATCGGTCGCCGATATGGATCAAAAAGCTTTTATCGGCAACGGCGGGAAATGCCAAGACGCGCTTGACCGCCTCATCCAGCGTGATGCCGCTAAAATCCAGCGCTTGGGTATTGGGTTGAACGTGTTCTACCTTCCGGTGCATTTTGGGTGACTTACCGAATAATACCGACATCGGAATGTCGACCGGCTTGTCGCCCAGCAACGCGTCGTTCAGCGATAAATGCTCTGCTTCGGTCGCCTCGCCGATCACCGCAAACAGGCAATGTTCGCGTTCGCAAAAAGCGGTAAACAAGGCTAGCGATTCGGGTTTAATCGCAACCACATAGCGTTCCTGCGCTTCATTACACCAGATTTGCATTGGCGACATGCCTATATCGGCATTATGCACATTGCGCAATTCAAAGCGGCCGCCGCGATCGCAATCATGGATAATTTCAGGCACCGCGTTGGACAAACCGCCTGCGCCAATATCATGAATGGACACGATCGGGGTATCGTTACCCATCGCATTGCAATGATTGATGACTTCCTGGCAACGGCGTTCCATTTCGGGATTTTCCCGTTGCACCGAGGCAAAATCCAGGTCTTCCGAACCTTCGCCGGAAGCCTGCGATGAAGCGGCGCTGCCGCCCAGACCAATCAACATGGCCGGGCCGCCCAATATGATGATCAACGAACCGGCGGGGATCGGGTGTTTATCGACCAGCATCGGCCGGATGTTACCCAAGCCGCCTGCGATCATGATCGGTTTATGATAGCCCCGAAACTCATGGTCACTGCCCGGTACGGATTGTTCAAAACTGCGGAAGTAACCGGCCAGATTGGGCCTGCCGAATTCATTATTAAACGCCGCGCCGCCGAGTGGGCCTTCCAGCATGATGGATAACGCCGAGGCGATACGTTCCGGCTTGCCGTTATCCGCTTCCCAGGGCTGGAGGTAGCCGGGGATTTTTAAATGCGATACGGTGAACCCGGTTAAACCGGCTTTGGGCGAAGAGCCGCGACCGGTCGCGCCTTCATCGCGAATTTCACCGCCGGAGCCGGTTGCCGCGCCCGGATATGGCGAAATGGCGGTTGGGTGATTATGAGTTTCCACTTTCATCAGCAAATGCGCATCTTCTTCGACATAGCCGTATTCGCCGGTCTGGGGATTGCGGATAAAAACCTGTGCACTTGAACCGGCCATGACCGAAGCGTTATCGCTGTAGGCCGACAAGATGCCTTCCGGACTTTTTGCTGCGGTATTGCGGATCATTTTGAACAGGGATTGCGCCTGTTCTACGCCGTCTATCGTCCAGTCGGCATTGAAAATCTTGTGTCTGCAATGCTCCGAATTGGCCTGGGCAAACATCATCAATTCGACATCGGTCGGGTTTCTGCCCAAGGCTTGAAAACTGCCAGTCAGATAATCGATTTCATCATCGGACAAGGCCAGACCCAGTTCGGTATTGGCGCTAACCAGCGCGTCACGACCCTGGGTAATAATCTCGACAGTCAATAACGGCTTGGGCTGATGCAGAGCAAACAGTTCGGGCTCTCTATCGCCATCCAAAACGGTTTGGGTCATGCGGTCATGCAATAACGCTTTTACCGATGTCGGTAACGATCCATTAACATCCAGCGTGTACTCAATACCCCGCTCGATACGTTTAACCTCGGATAATCCGCAGCGCTGGGCAATCTCGGTCGCCTTGCTGGACCAGGGTGAAATCGTGCCTGAGCGCGGTACGACCAGCAAACGCTGCCCAGAAAAAATATCAGCGTCTGATTGCGTGGAACCGTAGGCCAGCAACTGATTTAAAATCCCGGATTGACCGTCATTCAGGTCATTTTCAATATCCACAAAATGGATAAACCGCGCTGAAACGGCCTTGATGGCGGGCTCTATAGACTGAAGTTCAGCCAGTAGCTTGTTAATACGAAAGTCAGAAAGCGCGGATGTTCCAGAGATTTTTAACATGGAAAAAAAAGATAAAAGATAAAAAAGGTAAAAGGCTAAAGGCTAAAGGCTAAGGATCGATTTTTTCGCCTTTGGCCTTGCGCCTTTTGCCTCATCTCACTTAGCCAAATCAGCTTTGATAGTGTCATGCAAGAGCGTCAACAAACTTAAACTTCCCGCGTCGGTTACCGGTTTTTGGTCTTTGTCCAGGACGATAACGTCGGTCTGCTGGTTATTTTCCACCAATTTAAGGACATACTCTTGTTCAGTAATTTCAAATCCTTTGAGAAAAAAGTTGACCTCGTCCAAAATAGACCCGTCTTCCACTTCCTGTTTGTTCGGGTCATACTGGACATGAAACAGTCCTTCTTCCTGATTGCGATTGGTCACTTCAATAGATTTTCGGCTTAATGCTTTGCCCACCATGCGCCAAGCTCTTGCTGACGGCGCTCCGATCCGCAATCGCTTTGCTCCCTGATCGGCATCAACCAGTTCAAGCTGAATTAATTTCCGCTCTATAGCAGGAACTGTTTCAGATTGCGGGGCATCAGTTGGAGCAGAAGGCGCAGCTTCAGTCGTTTCAGCAGGTGCGCCATCGGTCGTTTGAACAGCCTTGGCAGCAGGGGGAACTTTTGCAATTGAATCGCCCGCAAGATCTGTCGGCAAGACCAGCGGCGGGATTTCAGTCGTAAACTGATAATCTTTTTCTTTGTCTGGAAATAAATTTTTTATGTAACTGCAGGCTGAGACATTGACCAAAACAGCAACGATAATAAGCGACCTGAATTTAGTTTTCATAATGAGTGGGTAGTTCTACTTTGTCAGATTATACGTAAGCTCGTCATACCCGCCGGGAAGCGGGTATC
>CAZAUB010000178.1:0-5791 GCA_964488195.1 uncultured Methylobacter sp.
GTCAGCCTTGCGTAGTCGTGGTGGATTGCCTACGGCGAATCCACCTTACAGCGTTAATTTTGATCATACAAGGTCGGGCAACTTCTTTTCGTTGCCCGACATCTTGGCTTGGAGCATAGGAATGTCGGGCATAAACAGCATGCCCGACCTACCGAGCTTTTTTGCCTTTTGTCTTGTGCCTTTCGTCTGCTTTTAAGTCACCACATCAGGCTCAATCCTGCCGGTGCGTTTTTTAACTTCACAAAACTGCTCGGCAAGGCTGATTAACTCTGCCAAGGCCACTTGGGCATCCTGATCATGCTTGGATGGATCAGGTTCAAAGCGTTCCAAATAGATTCTCAAGGTTGCGCCGACGGTTCCGGTCCCCGATAAACGAAAAATAATGCGCGAACCGTTTTCAAAGCCGATGCGTATGCCCTGATTGCGGCTGACGCTTCCGTCTACCGAGTCCTCATAACTGAATTCATCGGCATATTTAACCGTATATTCGCCGAAAGTTTGTCCGGGTAATGCGGGTAACTGGGATATTAAGTGCTCGACAATGCCGTTGGCAATATCCATTTCTACGGCTTCATAATCATGTCTGCAATAAATATCCCGGCCGAATTTTTGCCAGTGCTCAAGCACAATGTCGGCAACAGACTGGCGTTTTTTGGCAATTAAATTCAGCCAGAACAGTACCGCCCATAAACCGTCTTTTTCCCGGACATGATCCGAGCCGGTGCCGAAACTTTCTTCGCCGCATAGGGTGATTTTACCTGCGTCCAGAAGATTGCCGAAAAATTTCCAGCCGGTCGGTGTTTCGTAGCAGGGGATGTTGTAACTGGCGGCGACGCGGTCAACCGCTTGGCTGGTGGGCATGGAGCGAGCTACGCCGCGCAATCCTTGGACGTAAGCCGGAATTAAATGCGCATTGGCCGCCATAATGGCCAGACTGTCGCTGGGCGTTACAAAAATGTTGCTGCCGGTAATCATGTTACGGTCGCCATCGCCGTCGGATGCAGCGCCAAAAACAGGGGCTGCCGGGCCGAACATGCGCTCGGCAAGTTCCTGAGCATGCGCCAAATTGGGATCAGGATGATGGCCGCCAAAATCTTCCAGCGGTTCGGCATTGATGACCGAATCGGGCTTTGCACCCAGCATGTCTACCAGTATTCTTTTTGCATAAGGCCCGGTAATGGCATGCATGGCGTCAAAGAGCAGGGTAATGTAACCCGAGCCGATGCTTTGTTTGAGTAAATTGAAGTCGAAAATAGACTGCATCAGTTCGGCATAATCAGTCACCGGATCGATGATAGTGATGCTCAAGTTGTCTATTTGCTGAGTGCCGACGCGATCCAGGTCAACATCTTCGATATGGGCTGTTTTATAGCTGTCGATGATCAGACTGCGCTGATAAAACGCGTTGGTGTCTTTTTCCGTGGCAGGGCCGCCATTGCCGGCATTATATTTAATACCGAAATCTTCATCAGGGCCGCCGGGATTGTGGCTGGCTGAAAGGATCAGTCCGCCGAATGCGTTATTTTTTCTGATGATATGTGATGCCGCCGGGGTAGACAGCAGCCCGCCTTGACCTATAATGAGCTTACCGAAACCGTTGGCTGCCGCCATCTTGATGATGATTTGTATGGCCGGTCTGTTAAAATATCGCCCATCTCCGCCCAGTACCAGCGTTTTTCCGGTAAAGTCATGTAACGAGTCGAAAATTGATTGAACAAAATTTTCCAGATAGCCGGGTTGCTGAAACACTTTAACTTTTTTTCTGAGTCCGGATGTTCCTGGATTTTGGTCGTTGTATGGATGCGTTGTGATTGTTTCTATGTGCATGTTGGATCCTTAATTCGACAATTAACCTGGTGGACTAAAGTACACCAAAACTCTTATCTAGTGTAGATCAATTATGTTACGAATTTATTTGTTGCTGTGTTGTAGTTTTTTTTCTTTAGCTGTAATCGCGGATGATGATGTGTGGCTTTTAGTGGATACGAAAGCACTCACCATTGAGGTAAAAAAAGGCCAGCAGACGCTTGAAACTATAAATGATATTGCTATTGGCCAAGGCGGCGCCGGGTTTAAAAGTCATCGGGGCGATAACGTCACGCCTTTTGGAAGTTACAAGATAGGCTGGGTTGGCGAAAAAAGTACTTTTCGAAAGTTTTTTGGTTTAACTTATCCGTCCGCAGAGGATGCCCAAAAGGCTTTGGAGCAAGGCGTTATTAATCAGGTGGCCTATAACAGCATAATAACCGCGCATCGGTCTCATCAAGTGCCGCCGCAAAACACACCTTTAGGGGGGCGGATCGGCATTCATGGCTTGGGGCGAGCGGATGAAAAAATTCATAAGTCGATGAATTGGACGCATGGCTGTATCGCATTAACTAACGGCCAGATTGACCATTTAAGTCAATGGCTGGACAAGGGAATGGTAGTAAAAATAAAATAAAACTGGAAAATAATTTAAAAACAGTGCAAAATTAAAATTAGTAAGCGTTTTTTTGTAGTAATAACTTTAAAGAAGGAAAATAATGATGAAAAAAGTAATGAAATTATCAATGGTTGCTCTGGTTGCTAGCTTAGTAGTTGGTTGTGCAAGCACTTCAGATATCGAAAACTTACAATCACAAGTTGATGGCTTGAAAACTTCTGTTGCACAAGCATCTGCTGATGCAGCTAGCGCAAAAAGCGCTGCTGATTCTGCTTCTTCACAAGCTGCTGCTGCTGAAGCTGCGGCTAACCGTGCAGCTCAGTATGCTCAAGACACAAACAGCAAACTGGACAGCATGTTCAAAAAATCAATGATGAAATAAATCATCGCTGATTTAAGAATAAAAAGCCCGGTGGGATTCCACCGGGCTTTTTTTTTGAGTAGATGTTGAGCTCTGCTGATTTGAATCCAAGCAATGCTTACACATGGTAGAATAAAGCCTTTTTACACCCATCATAATCATGCGTCTCATTAGAGGATTATCTCATTTAGAACCCTTAAAAAACGGTTGTGTACTGACGATTGGGAATTTTGACGGCCTGCATTTAGGGCATAAAGCAGTGATAAAAAAGCTGGCTGAGCGAGGTGAGGCATTAGGTTTGCCTGTTGTCGTTATGACCTTTGAACCGCAGCCGCTGGAATATTTTCTGGGTAAAAATGCACCGTCACGGTTGATGCGCATGCGGGAGAAAGCGCTCCAGTTTTCTAAATTACCCGTTGATGATTTATTGATATTGCGATTTAATCAACATTTTGCCGACTGTGATGCCGAGCAGTTTATTGAAGATGTTTTGGTAAAAAAATTGAATGTAAAGCATCTGGTCGTCGGGGATGATTTTCATTTTGGCAAGGCTCGGCGCGGCACAATGCTCATGCTCAAGGAGAAGGGCAATATTTTCGGTTTTGATGTCGAAGGTACCGGGTCTTATCAAGTCGCAGGGCTTCGAGTTAGCAGTACCCTGATCAGGGATGCGTTGGGCAATGGCGATTTGGCGCTGGCTGAAAAATTGCTCGGTTGCTGCTATTCTGTTTGCGGACGTGTGGCCCATGGCGACAAACGCGGAAGAACTATCGGCTATCCCACCGCCAATATACAGATGTTTAGAAAAAACACCCCGGTTAACGGCGTGTTTGCCGTGACTATGACCGGTATTGATGGACGCGAATTTGAAGGTGTTGCTAATGTAGGCACCAGGCCCACGGTTGATGGCGGCTCAAAGGTTATACTGGAAGCACATTTATTTGATTTCGATAAAGAAATATACGGGCGTTATGTGGAAGTGCATTTCAAACAAAAAATCAGGGATGAAATGCGTTTTCAGTCACTGGATGAGCTTAAAGTCCAGATTGTAAAAGATGTGGCTGAGGCCAAAGCCGCGCTTTGCTCCCCGCATACACATCAATAAAGATTTTTTGCCCGATGTAAAGAGGAGACAAGACAATGAATCAGACTACGCAGGTTAATGAGATATTAAACAGTATTGCCAAATTATCTTTAGATGAGCAGGGCTATATTGCCGATATTGTTAATCATCGTTTCCATGAAATGCAAAGGAACCGACTCGTTGAGAGGGCTGAGGAAGCCGAAGCGATGCTCGCTCAGGACAAAGTCATAACGGGTAGCGCAGATGATTTTTTTGCGGCATTAGAAAATGATTGAATTGGTTTGGGACGAGGCTTTTGCTCGCGCAGTAAAGAAATGGCAAAAAAAGCACCCCGAGTTAACGAATCACTTTAAAGAGCGATTACGCTTATTTTCCGAACAACCCTTCCATCCTTCTTTAAAAACACATAGCTTGAGCGGCAGCTTAAAGGCCTATTCGGCATTCAGTATTACTTACGAGTACCGGTTGGTTTTCAGATTCATCTCCGATAATAAGGCATTGTTGGTTGCTATCGGTACACATGATGAAGTTTATTAAAAAGTTTCGAAACGAAAAAGATGGGCGATAACAAAAAGTCTTTATTAAGAGTTAAAAGATTATGACGATGGATTATAAAAAAACACTGAATTTACCCAACACTGCCTTTCCGATGAAAGGCAATCTGGCTCAGCGTGAGCCTGAGCGTTTAAAAAAATGGAACGAAGCAGACCTGTATAACAAAATCAGGCTGGAATTTGCCGGAAGGCCTAAGTTCGTTCTGCATGACGGCCCTCCGTATGCCAATGGCGAGATTCATATCGGCCATGCGGTCAATAAGGTGTTAAAAGACATCATCGTCAAATCAAAATCGTTAAGCGGTTTCGATGCGCCTTATGTGCCGGGTTGGGATTGTCATGGCTTGCCGATCGAATTACAGGTAGAGAAAAAAATCGGTAAAGCCGGGGTTAAAGTCTCCCCCGCCGTGTTCCGCAAAGCCTGTCGCGAATATGCCGGAAAACAGGTCAACATACAAAAAGAGGCGTTTATCCGGCTGGGTATTTTGGGCGATTGGGAGCATCCGTATTTAACGATGGATTTTGCCTTTGAAGCCGACATCGTGCGCTCGTTGGGCAAAATCAGTCAAAAAGGTCACATAGCAAAAGGTGCCAAGCCCGTACACTGGTGCACCGATTGCGGCTCTGCACTGGCCGAGGCGGAAGTCGAGTACGAAGACAAGCATTCGCCTGCGGTCGATGTGCGTTTTCAGGTCATTGATGAGGCCGGATTTTTGAGCCGGTGCCATCATGTGCCGGAACACGAAGGATCCGGGCCATTATCGGTGGTCATCTGGACAACCACGCCGTGGACATTGCCCGCAAACCAGGGCGTTGCGTTAAATCCCGATCTGGAATACGCCGTAGCGCAATGCGAAAAAGACGGTAAAAAAGAGCGTTTGGTTGTTGCAGAAGCCCTGCTTAAAGATGCGATGCTGCGTTATGACATCGAAAATTACCATGTCATTGCTTATTGCAAAGGCGCGGCGCTGGAGCATCAATTATTGCAACATCCTTTTTATGGTCGGCAAGTCCCGATTATTCTGGGCGATCATGTCACTACCGAGGCCGGTACCGGTGCGGTACATACAGCGCCGGGACACGGTCAGGACGATTATGTGGTCGGCTTGAAATACGGCTTGCCGGTTGATAATCCGGTTGGTAATGACGGTGTGTTTTTGCCCAGCACGGAAATCTTTGCCGGTGAACATGTGTTTAACGCCAATGCCCATGTCTTGGAAGTGCTGGAACAACAAGGCAAACTGCTGCATCACGTGGCCATTTTGCACAGCTATCCGCATTGCTGGCGACACAAAACCCCGATTATTTTCCGGGCCACGCCGCAGTGGTTTATCGCTATGGATAAAAACAGACTGCGCGAGCAGGCG
>CAZAUB010000179.1:0-5780 GCA_964488195.1 uncultured Methylobacter sp.
CTATGCCGCCCAAAAAAAGCGCCTCATCGATACGGATACCCCAGGCTCTTAGTGTCCTGACTACTCGCTCATGAGCCGGAGCCGCGCGAGCGGTAACCAATGCGGTTCTAATCGGTGACGATTGAGGATCAAACTGTGTTTGAATATGATGCAGTGCGCTCAAAAAATCCTTAAAAGGCCCGCCCGGCAAGGGTTTTTTCGCTTCGTTGCGCTCATTTTCGGTAAACACATCCAGGCCGCGCTGTTGATAAATTCTTTCCGATTCATCCGAAAACAATACCGAATCGCCATCGAAAGCTATGCGCAGTTGACCGGAATGATCCGTCATGGTAGGGCCGCAAAGTATGGTCGCCGCCGCAAAACCCGCATTCAGGGCCTTGGCGACATCGTCGGCATTGGCCGATAAAAATAAATGCGCACCGAATGCAGGAATGTAACCGTATGGAGATGCGCCGCTGGTAAATGCCGCACGGATAATATTCAGCTGGTAATGGGCAATGGAATTGAAAATCCTTAAGCCCGTATCCGCACTATTTTGCGATAACAAGATGATTTCAACCAGAGGATCATCAGGGCAGCTGTCATTTAAGCCTAACAGCTTTTTAACCAGGGCAAATCCGTAGCCCGGCTCCAAAATTTCATCTTCATGTTCTATTTGATAACGGCAGAAGGCTTCCCTGCCTTGCGTCTCAAATATCGCATGCGACTCATCCAGATTAAATAACGCCCTGGATGATACCGCTACAACCAATTTTTTCTCTCTCATCGCCGAAGTTCTAGTTATCACTCACCCAAACCGAATCCAAATTAAGCGCTTTTTTTACTCTATCCGTATTTGAATACGCTTCTTTTTTGCTTTTAAAGCCCCCGACCCGCAGTCGGTACATTGTTGTGTTCTTTTCATGGACAGGAATTACTTCGGCAAAAACACCTTGTTGCGCAAATTCAGCCGCTTTGCTTTTGGCAAACCATTCTTGTTTGAATGCAACCAGATTTATACCCCATTTCCCGGGAGCCGCTTGTATTTTTACCTTTACAGACTCCTGTTTGGAAACGGCTTTTGCGGGAACTATTGGTTTAACTGCTACCACTTTAGGTTGAGTTTTTACTTTGGCAGGTGCTGTTTCAGGCACAACTTCAACCTTGACAGGCGCTGTTTCATGCAAGGCTCTCTCTAGAGTCGGCGCATGCTCATGTACAGATACCTCCTTGGTCAGTGCAAGCTCGTGCGCAACACCCTCTTTGGTCGGCTCATGCGCTGTTTCAATTTTAACCGGTGCAATCTCGTGTGCATTGTCTTCTTGAGCCGGTGCAGGCTCATGCGCCACTTCGACCTTGGGTGACTCAGCAACTGAGGGCTTGGAAGATGCCTTCTCTTCCAAGCCACCCATTTTGACCTGCAACATATCAAGCGACTTGCTTACCATGTCCTGTTTCGCCACAATATTTGGCACCTTATTATTTAACAAATCAACAGGAAACAGAGGATTCCCTTTCAGCTCCGTTATAAACCCATCGACCTGCTGATTCAGCTGCACAACTGAATTCCTCATAGCGTCAATTTCTTCATTTGGACTGTTTGCAGCACTCCTTGCCAGACTCGCCTCAAGGGTCGAAACGGCTTCAGTTAATTTTGAAACTTCAGTTTTCGCACTAAAAGTCATCACGCCCAATCCAACGGCTGCGAATAACGCAACAGCACCAAATCCCACCGCCGCATAGCTTAAAAGTTTTGCTTTTTTAACCTTGTTTTCAGCATCTACCAGCTGTTTTTTAATATCTTCCTGTTCAAATTCAAAGGGACTCAACTTTACATCTTCAATGTCTTCTATAGCGTTTATAACGGTGTCGGTAGCTGAAGCTTGTTTCGGCGCGGGTTCAACAACTGCTTCGTTACCTCCCGATTTCGGCTCCGCCGCTTCCGACCCAAAAACGTCCAAAGCTTCTTCTTCGTTCAAGAAATCAATATTACCAAAGGCATCTTCATTAATTCCTGCATCACTACCCACATCGGAAATTTCCGTGTCAGCAGTAATATCAAAATCAGGCAAAAGAAAATCATCTTCCTGATCATCCTGAGTTGATAGTTTTTCAGTTTCCGCTAACTGAACCTCCTCTGTCTGCCCGGAAAAATCATCACTTACTTCATCCAATTGAAAAAAATCATCGGTTTCAATCAAGTCCGCATCGTCACTAAAATCATCTTTCTTTCCAACCATTTGTTCTAACGCATCCTCGGAATCAAAACCGGCATCCAAAAATAAGCTATCAATAGCATCTTCGTCATCGAATGACTGTTCAACTAAATCAGCAGAAGTCTCAACTTCATCATCCTGAATCATATCCGCTTCGTTAAAATCATCACTCAAGCCGGAAAAATCATCAACTTCATCCGCCAGATCGGCATCATCAACATGAGCAGATAAATTCTCAGTAGCCCGTTCAGATTCATCAGTTTCTACTGCAACCGTTCGTGGTGAGTCCTGTCGAACCATTTCCGGTTCATTAAAATCACTAAAGTCTGAAAAATCATCCAACTCTTCAGGTGCACCAGCATCCTCGTCCACATCTGCTTCTTCAAATACTACCTGCTGCTCTTCATTGGGTGCGATTAAATCCGCCACAGTCGGAGCCGTTGCTTCAACCTCATCATCCTGAATCAGTTTCGATTCGTCAAAATCATCACCTAAGCCGAAAAAGTCATCAACTTCATCCGCCACAACAGCGGATGAATTCCCCGTAACCTGCTCAGATTCATCAACTTCGACTGCAGCCGTTCGTGGTGAGCCTTGTCGAACCATTTCCGGTTCATTGAGATCGCTAAAGTCAGAAAAATCAGCCAACTCTTTAAGCGCACTAACCTCCTCCACATTTGATTGCCCTGGCGCATCATCAGCCTCAAAATCGGAATTCATCAACAATCTATCAATAGCATCTTCGTCATCCTGAAACTCATTCATCGGAAGAAGGGAAGATTCCGCCTCGTCCGGCATGGCATCAAGATCAACCTCGAGATTATCGCGTTTTTCTTTTGATTTTTTATCTTTTGAATCAGTCATATTCAGGCTCAGTAATGAGTTACAAGATAACCACAAAGTCGTGTGTGGCGTTCAATACTTATCGGCAGAAAAATAGTTTTCATCATTTTAATACCAAATAAACTTAATGTTCATAAAGTTTCACCAATTTGATGCTAAACTCCCAAAAAAACTTTTAAGAAACAAAATGCAACTAGCTATCACTGCCTTAAGCAACCATCAGATTAATTTTATTGCCGAAATATTACCCGCCGTGCGCGACTGTAAATGTAATATTTTGGAAATAAGATCATCCCGTCTCGCTCAATCCACTGCGGCATACCTGCTTATTCAAGGCAACTGGAATCAGATTGCCAAATTTGAAAGCACCCTGGACATTATCCAGAGACGACTGGACATCAAAATTCACACCTTACGGCCTGATCCAAAAGACAAACCCAAAGAGTGCCTTCCCTACTCATTGGAAACAATTTCACTGGATCGCGATAATGTCACTGAATCCATTACCTCCTTTTTGTTTGACCGGGAGATAGACATTGAGGAAATAACCGGCAGCTGCTATCAAGCTCCTTATATTCAAACCTCAGTATTCTCAACCAAATTTGTGATTTTAATCCCGTCGCAACTTCACCTGCTGACGCTACGTGAAGAGTTTATGGATTTTTGCGACCAATTAAATATAGATGCCATTCTTGAACCTATAAAACGATAGACTTAATAATGATAACTCCCGGCAACCCTGTACCTGATTTTGAGGCTTCATCTACCGGCGATAAAACGGTACAACTAAGCGATTATCAAGGTAAATACCTGATTATTTATTTTTACCCAAAAGATAACACCCCCGGCTGCACTCAAGAAGGCCAAAGTTTTCGCGATAACATCGAAAAATTCGCCGCACTCAATGCCGTCATAGTAGGCGTATCCCGTGATACCGTCCGGATTCATGAGGGTTTTAAATGCAAACAGCAATTCCCCTTCGACCTGCTGTCAGACCCGGATGAAACGCTGTGCCGGCTGTTTGACGTTATCAAAATGAAAAACATGTACGGCAAGCAGGTTCGAGGCATTGAACGCAGCACTTTTCTAATCAATCCTCAGGGTCTACTGGTTCGTGAATGGCGCAAAGTAAAAGTCAAAAGCCATTGTGACGAAGTCCTGCAAGCCTTACATCAACTCACAGGCGACTAGCGATGAATATCCAAACATCACCGGATAAAAAGCTGTTTGTCTTGGACACCAACGTGCTGATGCATGATCCAGCCTCCATCTTCCGTTTTAAGGAACATGACCTTTTTATCCCTATGATTGTTCTGGAAGAACTCGATCATGCCAAAAAAGGCCTCACCGAACTGGCGCGCAATGTAAGGCAGGTCAGCCGGTTTCTGGATGAATTAATCCGCGACGCCAACCAGCAAACTATCAACGACGGCCTGCCGTTGTCGAGCATAAAGCATGGCCCGGATACCGATACAACCGACGGCGGACGCTTATATTTCCAGACCAGCGCGATGACCGCACTGCTGCCGGAAAGCATGCCCGGCAGCCTTGCCGATAACTCCATACTCAGCATCGTCTTGGCGCTCACCAAGGAACTGCCTGACACCCACGTTATTCTGGTGTCAAAAGACATCAACATGCGCATCAAGGCTGCGACCTTGGAGTTGCTTGCGGAAGACTACCATAACGACCAAACCCTGGATGACATTGACCTGCTCTACAGCGGTTCAATGACGCTGGAAAAGGATTTTTGGGCTATACACGGCACCAAAATGGAATCCTGGCAGGAAAAAGACCGCACTTTTTATAAACTGGAAGACCCGCTGGTCGCCGAATGGTACCCCAACCAGTATGTGTACATCGAAGACGAAACCAATTTTGAAGCCATCGTCAGATCCTGTGAAGGACAGATTGCGGTATTGGAGCTGGCAAAGGATTATCGCTCCAAACACCACAATATCTGGGGCATAACGGCAAGAAACCGGGAGCAGAACTTTGCCCTCAATGTCTTGTTAGATCCTAACATCGATTTTGTTACCTTACTGGGTACGGCGGGCACAGGCAAAACTCTATTGGCTCTAGCCGCAGGACTTACCTTGACCCTGGAAAACAAAACTTATCAGGAAATCATCATGACCAGGGAAACCGTCCCCGTCGGTGAAGATATAGGCTTTCTGCCCGGTACGGAAGAAGAAAAAATGGCACCGTGGATGGGCGCGTTAATTGATAATCTTGAACTGCTGGGCAAAAATGCCGAACACGGTGAATGGGAACAAAGCGCAACCAGCAACATCGTTATGAACCGGGTCAAGATTAGATCGCTTAACTTTATGCGCGGACGGACATTCCTCAATCGTTTCCTGATCATCGATGAAGCTCAAAACCTGACCTCAAAACAAATGAAAACCCTGATAACCCGCGCCGGTCCCGGAACAAAAATTATCTGTATCGGCAACCTCTCGCAAATAGACACGCCTTATTTAACAGCGACAACGTCTGGATTAACTTATGTTGTAGATCGCTTTAAAACCTGGCCTCATGGAGCGCATATCACCTTACGGCGCGGCGAACGTTCACGCTTAGCCGATTACGCTTCGGATATTTTGTAGATATGAGCCTAAATACCCAAGGCGAACTCGACTCACAAACTCACTACCATCAAATCGAAAAAGGATTTTCCCCAATCTTCTTACGCAAAAAACAACTTGGTAGAAGCTTATTTGAAAAAGCTTTTTATCACCC
>CAZAUB010000180.1:0-5745 GCA_964488195.1 uncultured Methylobacter sp.
GGTGCCACGGCTCTGACCAGATTATGGATGTTCCAGGCCGATTGCTGCCAGTCGATACGACCGTGTTCCGGCTTGCGCCCCCCGAAATAACTGCCTTGGGTAAGATCCAAAGGCTTGGGTTCTATCTTGCCATCAAGCAACAAAGGCAAACATCGGGTCAATAGCGTTTTTGCGGCCGGGGTGAGCTTTAAAAAAACATCGTGTGCGGTATCGTTGGGTAAAATAGCGACGGCTTCCTGATCAATAAGCGAGCCGGCATCGGGTTTTTCCACCATTTGATGTAGGCTGACGCCGGTTGTCGATTCGCCATGCAAAACCGCCCAATTGACAGGCGCGCGGCCCCGGTATTTCGGCAGTAACGAGCCGTGCAGGTTATAAGCGCCTTGGGTCGGGATCGCCAGCAGCTCGGGGCTCAACATGTGCCGGTAATAAAAGGAAAAAAACCATTGCGGATTAAGGTCGGCAATGTGTTTGATTACTTCCGCCTGATTGGGATGCTCCGGCGTTATGACAGGAATCCGATGCTTGTTTGCCAATTCGGCAACGCTGCCGAACCAGATATTTTCTTCAGGGTCATCCTGGTGGGTGATCACCAGTTTAATCTCGACTCCGGCTTGCAGCAGGCATTCTATGCCGGTAACGCCAATGTTATGGTAAGCAAAAACGACAGCTTGCGGCTTCATCAAGGCTTATCGCCCGTAGGAGCTGCTTTAGCCGCGACTGTCGCGGCTAAAGCAGCTCCCACCGAATTATCCAGTACAGCCTTGACTAAATAACGGGGGCGCGAGCGGGTTTGGGAATAAATTCGTCCGATGTATTCGCCCAACAGGCCGATACCAAACAACAAAATACCGATCAAGAAAAACACAATGGCGAACAGCGTAAAAACGCCTTCCGCCTCCGGCCCAACTGTCAGTCTGCGCCAGCCCAGATAGACTACAAAGAGCAGCGAGAATATCGAAACTCCGATACCGATCAACGAAAATACCTGCAAAGGGGCAATGGAGAATCCTGTCATCAAGTCGAAATTGAGATGGATTAACTTGAACAGCGAATATTTCGATTCTCCGGCCGCACGTTCTTCATGGTTAATCACGATTTCCGTGGGATTACCGGCATAAAGATAGGCCAGCGCCGGTATAAAGGTATTGGTTTCGGTGGTGGCTAAAACAGCATCGATAATGTCGCGGTGATAACACCGCATCATGCAGCCTTGGTCGGTAATGCGAATGTGGGTGATTTTTTCGCGTAAGCGATTCATGGACAATGAAGCCCAATGGCGCCAGCGACTATCCTTGCGTTCCCGACGGATCGTGCCGACATAATCGAAACCTGCATCCATTTGCAGCAGCAGATTGGGGATTTCTTCAGGGGGATTTTGCAGGTCAGCGTCGAGGGTCAGGATATAGTTGCCTCTGGCTCGCTCAAAACCCGCGATCAACGCGGCATGTTGTCCGGCGTTGGCGCGCAGGAACACGACGCAGGTGGTGTCGGGGAACAATTGAAACTGCTTGCGCAGTAATGCGGCCGAGTTGTCGTGGCTGCCGTCATCAACAAAAATGACTTCGTAGCGGTGCTTGAGGTTTTCCAGAACAGGATAAAGTCTTTCAAACAGTAGCGATAAAACGGCTTCTTCGTTATAGACCGGGATAACGATGGATACTTCCGGTGTTTCAAAATTGTTCGTCATTTAGATTAGGAGGGTATGGTTTTAAGTTTGGCGGATTCAACTCTGAAGTGCAATCCTAGTAATCATACGGCTTCTTGCTCCTGTTCAGCAAAAAATACCTCATGCGGTTTTTCACGTTAAGAACAAAAACAAGTTTTTATAGTTATAAAGCTTCCATGGGATTTCCAGCAATTATAAGGCCAACTGATATATGCTTCATAACATCATGAAATAAAATAATAATTATTTATTTCGTAACTGAATAAGCAAGGGGGGTGTCGGTGCAAAACAACCAGTGATGGGGTGTTTTGCACCGATGCCTGATATTTTAGTATGCTTATGCACCGATATTAGCTTCATTTTCTACAAGTATTTCTGAATTAAAGGAAAATCCACCAGCTTTGTTAAAGCAAGCTAATGGTGAGGTTGTCGCTATTCTTTTACCTTTCTCCAGGCCAGCCAAGCCGAGTTCCAAGTAGCGGTTGCGCCAGAGATTTAGAGTCGGATTGCTCAATTGCAACTTATCCATTATTTCTGCTGTCGGCAGCCTTGCTGCCGTCATTAATATAATTTTTGCGCGCTGCTTTTGTTTGGTTCCCGTTGCTCTGCTCTTAACCCAGCGCTTCCCTAGGTAAAATAGTAAATGAAAGGTAAGTGTAATTCAGTGGTACGCACAGCGTACCCTTCATTAATTAAGCGTGATTCAGTAACGAAACTATTGCCGAACAAACCTGATCAACGTCTTTTTCCTCCATGCCGGGAAATAACGGCAGCGTTAAAGTTTGCTCCCCTATTCTTTCGGCATTAGGAAAATCGCCGGGCCGGTAGCCGTATTGACGATAAAATGAGAACAGATGAATAGCCGGGTAATGGATGCCCGCCGCGATGGACTGCTGCTTGAGCGCTTCGAGAGCTTGGTTACGGTTCAAGCCGATTTTTTTCCAATCGAGCAGGATACAGAACATATGCCAGCTGTGGCCTTCTACATCGGCAGGCAACACCAATGCGTCATGGGCAGGAAGTTGCTGTAAATAACGTTGAACCAGCGCCCGGCGTTTTCGGTTAAAACCATCCAGTTTCTTTAGTTGCACCAAACCTAAGGCTGCGCCCACATCCGGCATATTCATTTTTCCGCCCCATGCTGTCACATCCATGCCGCCCTGTAGGTCTCTTTCGATGCCGTGAAAACGAATGCCGTCAATTTTTTTTAGCAAAACCGGATCGTTGATAGCAAGCGCACCGCCTTCAATCGTGGTCATATTCTTATTGGGATGAAAACTGAAACAGACGGGATTGCCCGAACTGCCGATCTGGCGTCCTTTATAGCGTGTACCGATAGCCTGAGCGGCATCCTCCAGCACCAAAAGATTATGCTGCTTAGCCAGCTGATAAATAGCATCCATATCGACGGCGCGACCGGCAAAATGCACCGGGATAATGGCTTTGGTGTTCGGCGTGATTGCCGCTGCAACCGCTGTAGCATCGATATTGCGGGAGACCAAATCGACATCGACAAATTTGGGTGTTGCGCCGCAACGAACGATCACGTTGGCGCTGGCCACAAAACTCATCGCAGGCACGATCACTTCGTCGCCCGGCCCAATGTTATAGGCCAGCAACACGGCTTCAAGCGCACTGGTGCCTGAATTGAACACCCGGAGCTGGACATCGCCGCCGATATAATCGGCTAACGCGGCTTCAAAAGCGGCAACCTTGGGGCCGGTTGCCAGCCATCCAGATTGCAGCACCTCTTTGATCGCTGCAAACTCTTCGTCATCAAGCGTGGGGCGGGTGAATGGCAGCATTTTAACTCCTTGCTAAAACGTAAACGCCGAGCAGGACGATGCCCATCCCGATCATGCGGGCAGGGTTCATGGATTCGCCAAACAGCTGCCACGCGAAAAACGCATTGACCACATAGCCCATGGACAGCATCGGATAGGCGATGCTGACATCGACCCTGGATAACGCCAATATCCAGACGATCACGCTGATGCCGTAACAAAACAACCCGACCCAGAGGAAAGGTTCAGAGGCCAGCCTCAAAAATGCCGTAGCGGACGAGGAAAAATTTAAGCCGATGGCACCCATTTCCCTGACGCTGGCTTTGAGCGCCAATTGCGCGACTGCATTCAGCAGGACGCCGGTCAAAATGATACAGAAACTAATAAGATTCATCGGCGGGTCACCGCGATATAACGGGAATTTTGATAAATGGTGTGCATCGGTATCTTTTGCTGTTGCCATAGCTCATAGGTCGACTGATTGATCACGCTGATTGCCTGCTCTGAATTTAACCATAAAGGCAGGAAATCCGCCTCACTTAGCCATTTTTGCGGCTCTTGGTTAATCCCGAATTCCAGTTCGCCGGTAAAACCCACTAAGTTAATGGTTCTGCCTAAATAATAAGGTAGAGACTGATCATAGCGATTAACGTCATAAATCGCTACGCTGTCCTTACCGTTTTTGTCGATATAGGATTGAATCGCCTCCGCCATGGTTTTGCTGGAGCGTAACTCGCTGATGCTTTGATAGCCCCATGAAACCATTTGTATGCCAAGCAGCGCGCAGAGGGCAAAAATGGAGATAGCCAGATTTTTATGGTGCCTTAACAGCAGCATAGAAATACCGGCCGCGCCGGTTAAAGCAGTCGCGGCAATAATCCAGGGACGGAACGCTATCAGGCGTGTCGCTAAGTTTCCAAGCTTGGCAGTATCGTCAACTTTCCAGGTAAAGAAAATGAATATGATGATGGCAAGAACTATCGCCACCATGCCGTCGGCAATAAAATGCTTTCGCTTGGACATATTTTCGCCGACCAACAGCGCCAGTGCTGGGAACATCGGTAAAATATAGGCCGGTAATTTGGAATGCGAAATTGAAAAAAAGAAAAAAACAAAAATCGTATAAACCCAAAGCAATCGTGAGGCTTCAAATTTTCCGGCTTCAGCTCGCCAGGAAAAAGGCGGTTTAATCAAACCGTTTAATGCCGAGAATAGCCAGGGCATCGCCCCTATTGCAAAAACGGCGAAGAAATACCAGTTGGACTTGGTGCGCCCGTGAACATCGCTGGTAAAACGCTCGAAATGCTCATGGATGAAAAAGAAATGAGGGAACTCAGGGTTTGCCTGGCTGACAGCAATGAACCAGGGCGCGGCGATCAACAAATACAGCAGCAAGCCTTTGCCCAGATGCAAATGCCGCCACAAGGCCCAGTCGCGCTGCCAGAGGGTGTACAGAACCAGCGCGCCGCCGGGAAGCACCAGCCCGATCAGTCCTTTGCTCAGCGTTGCTCCGGCAAGCGCGGCCCAGGCCAGCAGCATCCAGTTTCGTTCCTGTGCCTGCCCTGAGTTTGGTCGAAGCCCGTCCTGAGCTTGCCGAATGGGGGTTGGCAGATGCCGTACTGACTGAGCCAGCGCCAGTGCGCCAATAGCGAAGATCAGCAGCACACTGACTCCCATATCCAGGCTGTTGGCGTGCCCCAGTCCAACATAAAGAACCGTGCTGATTAAAAACAGGAATGCGAAATAACCGGCACTATGCCCATAAAGTCGGCTGCCTACAAAACCAACCCACAAGGCACCGATAAATCCCAGCCCTGAACACCACACCCTGGCAGCAGCATTGGTTTCGCCCAATAAGGCCATGCTGATCGCGGAGCCCCAATACTGCAAAGGCGGTTTTTCAAAATACTTGAATCCGTTGAGGCGTGGTGTAATCCAATTGCCGGAATTGAGCATTTCCCTCGCTATTTCGGCGTAGCGCCCTTCATCCGGATCTATCAGGTCACGGTAACCCAGCAACAGGAACCAGATAAATCCGGCAGCAACTACGATTGCTCCATTTATCCGGCATTGACGGAAAGATGCGGGTGCCATGTTTTGGTGTTCCTTTAAAGCCGCTGGTTTTGGTAAATGTCGGCAATGATAATACAATTTGACGCTTTACACACCTTGGCTAGCCAACGGGACTGATGGATTTTCGCTGGCTGAGCGTAGTCGAAGCCTGCCAAAATGTCGGTACAAATACGATTGGCTGCTTCTTAATAGCCTGTTTCCTATAAAATGGTTCATAAT
>CAZAUB010000181.1:0-5742 GCA_964488195.1 uncultured Methylobacter sp.
TCGATCCTGAAGTCGCCAGGGTTGGTCTGAATGAACAGGATGCAACCGAACAAGGTATTGCCTATGAAGTCAGCACTTATCATATTGACGATCTGGATCGTGCGATCGCCGACGGTGTAGCGCATGGCTTTGTTAAAGTGCTGACCCAACCGGGCAAAGACCGGATTCTCGGTGTGACGATTGTTGGCGAACATGCAGGAGAACTGCTTGCCGAGTTTGTGCTGGCGATGAAACACAATATCGGCCTGAACAAACTGCTCGGCACCATCCATATTTATCCAACCATGGCCGAGGCGAACAAATATGTAGCCGGTGTCTGGAAACGCAACCATGCGCCGGAAGGCTTGCTGCGTTGGGTTGGACGTTTCCATGCCTGGCGTAGAGGTTGAGCAAATAATGTGTAAGGAATATTTGGCAATGACGACTAATGCACATTACAAGATAGTGAGACTCTCTGTGTAACGCAACAACTCATTCAATGATAACAAGGGAATTAAGCATGAAAAAACTGGGTATATTCTTAGCGCTTATTGTGCTTATAGGCGCAGTCTGGGGATTTTTGAGGACAAAGCCAGATGATACAAAAATCGAAAAACTGGTGTTAACCGGCTCCAGCACTGTAGCGCCACTGGCTGCAGAAATCGGCAAACGCTTTGAGTCGTTACACAGTAATGTAAGGGTAGATGTGCAAACCGGCGGTTCATCTCGCGGGGTCAGCGATGCCCGAGCCGGACTTGCCGATATTGGCATGGCTTCCAGAGCACTCAAGGATGACGAAAAAGATTTATTAAGTTTTACCATTGCCCTGGATGGCATCAGCGTTATCTTAAATAAGGCCAATCCAGTTGAAGCGCTGAATAAACAGCAAGTCATCGACATCTATACCGGCAAAATTATCAACTGGAAAGATGTCGGTGGCAATGATGCCCCTATTACCGTGGTCAACAAAGCAGAAGGCCGTTCGACACTGGAGCTATTTCTGCATTATTTCGGTTTGAAAAATACCGATGTCAAACCGCAAGTGGTCATTGGCGATAATCAGCAAGGCATTAAAACGGTGGTTGGCAATCCGGATACCATCGGTTACGTTTCTGTGGGGACAGCCGAATATGAGGCAAGCCAGGGTGCGGCAATTAAACTACTGCCGCTGGAAGGCATAGCGGCTTCGGTGGAGAATGTGCGAAACCGCAGTTTTCCGCTATCCAGACCTTTGAATCTGGTGACCCGTGGGGAGCCTATAGGACTTGTCAAAGACTTCATTGAATTTGCCCAGTTGTCGCAAATTCATGATCTGATGGAGGCACAATACTTTGTCCCTGTCCCGCGTTGACAGGCAACTGATTGCGCTATTACGTGGCTGTGCGCTGCTGGCGGCAGCGATAGTGCTGCTGATTCTGTTGTTCCTGGTCAAGGAATCCTGGCCGGTGTTGCAGCATGTGGCATTGGCCCGTTTTGTTACCGATGTGTCCTGGCATCCGGTGGACGGTTTGTATAAGCTGACGCCGATGCTGTCGGCCACGCTGTATTCAACGCTGGGTGCGTTGTTGCTGGCCACACCTTTGGGCATCGCTTCAGCCTTGTTCAGTCGTTATTATGCGCCGCCATTTCTTGCCGGTTGTTATCGTCGTCTGATCGAATTACTGGCAGGCATTCCCTCGGTCGTTTACGGTTTTTGGGGATTAACAACGCTGGCGCCGTTAATCGGTCGCCTGCATTCGCCCGGTGTCAGTCTGTTGGCCGGTATACTGGTATTGACGCTGATGATTTTACCGACCGTGGCGTTAACCGCCGATGCCGCTTTGGCTGCTGTGCCGGTTGCTTATCTGCGAGGGGCCGCCGCCTTAGGGTTATCGCGTTGGGGTTTGATCAGCGGCGTGGCCTTGCCCGCCGCTCGTTCGGGCATAACCGCAGGTATCATGCTGGCGGCAGGCAGGGCCATAGGCGAAACCATGGCGGTGTTAATGGTGGCGGGCAATGTGGTGCAACAACCCCTAGGTCTGTTTGATTCGGTGCGTACACTCACCGCGAATATTGCTTTGGAAATGGCCTACGCAACGGGTGATCATCGCGCGGCGTTGTTTGTATCGGGCCTGGCTTTAATGTCCACGGTATTGGTTTTAGTCGGTACGGCTGAATTATTGTCCAGAGAGCGCCATCATGACTAAAAATGCACTAGCAACGGGGTTAATCTGGCTGACGGCGGCACTGGTGAGCGGGGTCTTTGTCTGGCTGCTATCCGACATCCTTATTCACGGATTGCCTCAACTATCCTGGTCATTTCTTGCCGAAGCGCCTGAAAATGCCGGTCGTTCCGGCGGTATCGGCCCGATTATCGTATCGACGGTGTTGATTTTAGGGGTTGCCATGGTAACGGCGGTGCCGCTTGGCCTGGCTACGGCTGTGCTATTAAGTGAATTCACCCGGCATGACAGTATATTCGGCAGCTTGGTGCGGCGTAGCTTGGATGTGCTGGCAGGTGTCCCATCCATTGTATTCGGGCTGTTCGGTAATGCGTTTTTTTGTATTTATCTGGGACTGGGGTTTTCCATTTTGTCCGGTGGTTTGACCCTGGCCTGCATGGTCTTGCCTATCTTGATCCGTACCGCTGAAGAAGGCTTGCAGGCAACACCCAATGATTATCGGTTGGCAGCCGCTGGTCTGGGGATGTCACGTAGCGCGACACTGGTTCATCTGCTGTTGCCAAGCGCTGCCCCAGCTCTGGTCGCCGGTTTAATGTTAGGATTAGGGCGGGCCATTGCCGAAACGGCGGCACTGATTTTTACCAGCGGTTATGTCGATCGTATGCCGGACTCGCTATTTGATTCCGGCAGGGCTTTATCGGTACATATTTATGACCTGTCCATGAATGTAGCGGGCGGTGATGCCAGTGCCTACTCCTCCGCGCTGGTGTTGATCATACTTTTATTAATCATCAACAGTATTGCCATGGGCCTGGCTAAACATTGGCTGCACAGGAGCGTTGTTACTATATGAATGAAATTGAGCGAATCGATAAAACCCATACGGATGAGGCTTATACCTTGGGGCCTTTGCAGATCGGCCCTCCGTGCTGCGATCCTGAGCCGTTGATTCGGGTTGACAACCTGTCTTTGCATTACGGAAAAAAACCGGCGCTGGAGAATGTTTCGCTGGATATTTATAAAGGTTGTATCACCGCGTTGATCGGGCCGTCGGGATGCGGTAAAACCAGTTTCCTGTCGGTGCTTAATCGAATGACCGATATGATTCCGGATTGCCGCGTGTCGGGAAATGTTCATTTTAACAGTAAAGATTTACGTCATCCGGCCCTTGATGTGCAAGGATTACGCCGCGATATTGGCATGATTTTTCAAAAACCGGTGCCGTTTCCGCTGTCGATCCGGCGCAATATTGAACTGCCGCTACGGGAACACGGTATCAGCAAACAAGCCGAGTTAAACGACATTATCCAACAGGTTCTGTTGGATGTAGGCTTGTGGGAAGAAGTAAAAGATCGACTGGAATCCTCGGCACTGGCTCTGTCCGGCGGGCAGCAACAACGTCTGTGTATCGCCAGGGCATTGGCATTGCAACCGAAAGTATTATTAATGGATGAGCCGTGCAGTGCGTTAGACCCGATTTCTTCTGGTGTAGTGGAAGATTTGATTCAGCGTTTACGCGGAAAATACACGGTCGTGATCGTGACCCATAATCTGGCACAAGCCCGACGCATTGCCAATTACGCCGGCTTTTTCTGGATCAAAGAGCAGCGAGCCGGATGTCTGATCGAATTTGGTCAATGTAAGCAGATTTTTGAAGCCCCTGCGCATGAATTAACAGCGGCTTATGTTAATGGCAGTCGGGGGTAATTGAACAGTAAAAGCGCCTCACATCGTCTAACCTGGATATTTATTTAGAAGTCGGGGTAGTGGCGAATAGCGGTTATCAAGGGTTTTATCTAAGTTTTATTTTTCAGGAAACAGCTTAAATGGGCGTAAACGCATTGTTTTCAAGATCACGGTTCACTATTGTGTTACTGTTTTTGTTGATTAATTTAGGTACTTTTGCATTGCTCAGGGTAGCTTTGCTGTTCAAACAACTGGCCGACATCGACTCGTCATTTGTTCAGATAGCTGTGGCGTTTCTTCTGGGCGTTGTTCACGACC
Source organism: uncultured Methylobacter sp. (assembly GCA_964488195.1). Classification (GTDB taxonomy): domain Bacteria; phylum Pseudomonadota; class Gammaproteobacteria; order Methylococcales; family Methylomonadaceae; genus Methylobacter_A. The sequence goes on from CAZAUB010000181.1 coordinate 4,146, forward strand.
TGGCTTTTTTCAGTTATCTGTTAATTCCATTTGCCCTGTATTTGTTGATTATTCCAAATCGTATTTATCAAAGCAAAATTCATAAAATAATTGGCTTTATCGTATTCATTATCTGTTTATATGGCCTGTTTTTTATCGAATTGTCCGAATGGACTTTCTGGGATGAATTCGGTGTCAGGTTTAATTTTATTGCCGTTGATTATCTGATTTATACCCATGAGGTGGTCAGCAATATTATTGAATCCTATCCTTTGGGTTGGTTGCTGTCGGGTATTTTAGTCATTACCGTGATTTGTTTTCTGTTGGTAAGAAAAGCCCTGTCGCATACCTTTATTGCCGAAGAATTGTTTTTGTCCAGACTGAAAATTACCGGAGCCTTACTGCTGTTACCGGTAATAAGCTACGCCGCTGTAGGGTCGACATGGTATCAGTTTTCTAATAATACCTATCTTAATGAATTAGCCGCCAACGGCCCTTATCAGTTCTTTTCGGCGTTTAGAAATAATGAACTGGATTACCGGCATTTTTACAAGATAGGCGATGACCAGCAGCTATCCACTATTATCAAAAAACAACTGGGTGCAGAGGGTACGTCAAATGCTGATGAGAATTTATATAACATCAAACGCATGATTAAACCGGCAGGGGAAGAAAAACACCTTAATGTTATTTTAATTACGGTCGAAAGCTTAAGCGCCGAGTATTTGGCAACTTTTGGCAATAAAGAAAATATCACACCATTTATGGATGAATGGTTTAAACAAGGTTTGTTGTTTACCAATTTCTATGCGACCGGTACCCGAACCATCCGGGGTCTTGAATCGTTAACCCTGTCCATTCCACCTACACCCGGTCAAGCCATTGTCAAACGGCCTGATAACGGCAAATTATTCAGCTTTGGCAGGGTCTTGCAGCAAAAGGGCTACGACACTGCGTTTTTATACGGCGGTCGGGGCTATTTTGACAACATGAACGCGTTTTATTCCGGCAACGGTTACCGCATCGTTGATCAAACCGATTTCACCCAAGAAGAAATAACCTTTACCAACGCCTGGGGTGTCTCGGATGATATTATTTTTAACCGTACCGTAAAAGAAGCTGACAAGGATTATCAAAATAACAAGCCGTTCTTCTTCCAGATTATGACCACCAGTAATCATCGTCCATACACTTATCCTGAAGGAAAAATCGATCTACCTTCTGGCAGTGGTCGACAAGGCGCAGTTAAATATACTGATTTTGCGATACATCAATTTATTGAGCAGGCTAAAACTAAACCCTGGTTTGATAACACCGTGTTTGTCATGGTTGCAGACCACTGCGCCGGCAGTGCCCGCAAAACCGAGCTTCCTGTGGACAAATACCATATCCCCTTGTTTATCTATGCGCCCAAACATGTACCGGCAGTAAGAAACGATATTGTGTCCAGCCAGATTGATGTGGCTCCAACCGTGCTGGCATTTTTAAACCTCAGCTATGAAAGCCAGTTTTATGGGCGCGATATTATGCAGATGCACAAAGATGAGGGCAGGGCATTGGTTAGTAATTATCAGAAACTGGGCTTGTTTAAAGACAATAAACTGGTGTACTTGTCGCC
>CAZAUB010000182.1:0-5688 GCA_964488195.1 uncultured Methylobacter sp.
GACACTATACTATTTTCCGGCCTATTTGTTACAGTTATTTATTAACAGCTCCTAACCATCAAAAATATACCGGACACCCTTTACGATCAGTTAAAAACGGCTGCCGAATTGCATAGGCGAAGTATCAATAGTGAAGTCTTGGTCTATCTTGAGCGTGCTTTGCTTGCCACAAAAACCAGCCCGGCTGAGCGCTTAAGCCGTATTGAGCAACTGCGTGCCAATATCAAGCCTAACAGCATTACTCCGGAAGATATTGAGCAAGCCATAAACACGGGCCGACCATGATTGTTGCTGACACCAACATCATTAGCTATCTGTTTTTGCCGACTGTTTATTCGGAAAAAGCCAGCCAGCTTTATAAAAAAGATGCCGATTGGGCGGCGCCTAGTCTTTGGCGTAGCGAGTTTCGTAATGTGCTTGCGCTTTATTTAAGGCAGCAAATCATTACGTTAGCAGAGGCTTTGATTGTGCAAGAAGAAGCCGAGGCGTTAATGGCCGATCATGAATATACCGTTACATCCGTGTCGGTTTTAACATTAACCCACAGCAGCAGTTCGGCCTATGATTGTGAATTTGTCGCCTTAGCAAAACAGTTATCTGCAAAACTGGTGACGCAAGATAAAAAAAATCTGCGAGAATTTCCCGATATTGCGGTATCACTGGATGACTTTTTGTAAATTGGCGCGTAGCCATGTGGCGGTGTGGAAGCGGGGGGGGGGGCAATCAAAGCTGATCGGGTGGAGCTACGAGCTATTCCTGTGAAAAAAGTATATACTCGCGGATATATCATTAAACCCTAACAGGAGCGCCATGATGATAGAGACACGTATTGCAAAACTGTTCAAAAACGGGGCCAGTCAGGCCGTCCGTCTTCCGGTTGAATTCCGTTTCGAGGGTGACGAGGTGTATGTCTCGCGAGACGATGCAACCGGCGATGTTGTGCTGTCAAACCGGCCGGGCGCTAAAGCCTGGAACGCGTTTTTCGAGTTACTGCATGACATTGACGTGCCCGCCGATTTTATGGCCGAACGTCCGCTGAATGTGTTGCCGCAAGAGCCTGGTATCTTTGATGACGCGCTTACGCAGCCTGACAACATGGATCGTTAGCTAGCCATGCTGCACATGCTGGATACCGATACGGCAAGCTATCTAATCAAGGGAAAATCGCCTGCGATTGAGGCCAAACTGGCGGCGCTTGTGCCGGACATGGTCTGCATCTCGGTCATGACCCGAGCTGAACTGCAATATGGTCTGAAACGTTTGCCCGCCGCTCATCGTCTGCATCTGGCGGTACGCCAATTCCTCAAACTTGTCCGCGTTTTGCCGTGGGACAGCGATGCGGCAGATTGGTACGCCGAAATCCGCCATCAACTTATCAGTACAGGGCAACCGATCGGCGAACTGGATATGATGATCGCGGCACACGCATTATCCGTCGGCGCGGTGCTGGTCACCAATAATAGCCGCCATTACGAGCGGATCGATGCACCGCTAATTCTGGCGAATTGGGCGTAACCAGTAGCTTAGGAACGTGCATAAAATAACTTGAGCAACTTTGATTTATAAAATCCCCCCAACCCCCTTTTTCAAAGGGGGGTTAGAGGCGTCTTGATAGTCTTATTTCATGCGCGTTCCTTAGAAAACGCAGTACAATCGAAGGCCATCAAAGCCTGCAATCCCTCAACTCGGCTGCACCCCATCGAGGCTACTGCGCTTTTTGCTTTGAAATGCAAAAAGAATGCGCATATACTTTGCGCATTAATTCAATTTAGGGGTAGCCAGCGTGCAACCGATTTTCAACCCAACGGCACCCAAAAAAGCAGCTAATCTGAGTGTCAACAGCGATTTGCTGCGTTTAGCCAAGAACTACAACATCAACCTGTCCGCCACGTTTGAGCAAGCCTTGTCGGAAGTGGTTAAACAAAAACAGCGTCAGCAATGGTTGGCCGATAACCGGCAGGCCATCGCCAGCTATAACGACCATGTTGCTGAAAATGGGGTGTTCGGCGAAGCATTCCGACAGTTCTGATGGCGCAATTTACCTTACACGACAACGCCAATACCCAGACACGAGCCGCTTATCCGTATTTAATGGATGTGCAAGCCGATTTGCTGAACAGTCTGAAAACTCGCATGGTCATCCCGGTAGTCAGTTATTCACAATTGCATCATCAGGCTATTGCCAACCTCTGCCTGGTTTTTGAGTTTAATCGGGATAAATACCTGCTGCTGACTCAACAAATGGCCAGTATTCCGCTGAACCAGTTGGGTTCTTCTGTTGCCGATTTGAGCTATCTGCGCAATGAAGTGGTTGCAGCGATTGATTTTTTAGCGACGGGGATTTGATTTTGCAAAATCAAAGGGCCTGTGTTTTTCATGAACAGCGCATTCTGTGCTGATCCTGCGTATAGCTTGAAATATGCCCCTGTTCGAATTTGCCGAATACGTCCGCAAGCGCGCCGAAGCGCGCGGCTTGAGCATGGCCGAGCTGGCGCGTCAGACGGGTATTTCGCGTCAGGCATTGTATGGGGTGTTGGATGGCTCTACAGGTCAGGCTAAGGTGTCGACGCTGATTGCATTGGCGAGTGCGTTGCAGGTGCATCCGGTGGTGTTGTTCCGACATTTGTTGCATCAACTGGATTTTCCTAAATTTTCTACGACTTCGGCGAAGTATCGATTTGATGCCAGCGGCTTTGTTCAGGATGTGACTTTTCCCGATAATACAACGGTGTTGACCAATCAGGTGTTTACCAAGGTTTGGGAGATTCAGAATATCGGGCATGTCAATTGGGTGGGGCGGAAATTGGTCTGTATGGATCGAAAGGCGGATATTCTTCTTGTTCCCGACCTCATTGTCGCGCCTGAAGCCCGGCGCGGACTGGTACCGACCCGGCGTGTTATCGATATTCCCGAAACGCTGCCGGGCGATTCGGTGATTTTAAGCGTGGAGTTTTCTGCGCCTTCTTATCCTTGCTCGTTGATTTCTTATTGGAAAATGACCGATGAAAATGAGGAAATTTGTTTTCCCGAAACCGAAGGTTTGTCGTGTATGGTGCGGGTGGTTAGTTTGTGAGGAATGGACACGAAATTATTGCTGGTTTGCTGATTCCCAATCTGCAGATTGGGAATCTTGAAGGCGAAGCTCTAGCTTCGCAAAACAGGAAGCTGGAGCTTCCAAAACCGAATTTCCAAACTTGAGCTTGGGAACTAGCGAATACTAATTGGTAATATTTTTTTGATGATGCAACTCTTATTTTTTCTGTGCACTTTGTTGAGCGGTTCGGTTTATGCTGCCGAATCCACACAGTCAGTCAAACAGCCACTGACCTTAGATACATTGGTCGTTACAACACCACGCGTTTCAGACTATTACAACGCTACTACCGATACGGCTACCCGTACCCAAGCATCGACACTGGCAATACCGTTTTCGGTAGGCGTTGTTAATCAGGCGTTGCTGCAAGACAGCATGGCTTTGCGCCTGGAAGATACCGCCCAGTTTGTTAGCGGCGTGCAACCCAGTTCGGGGGATTCCGGGTTTAATACTGATTTGCGGATACGCGGTTTTACCACCGCCGGTAGCGCTTATCTGAACGGTGTGCTGGATAACCAGCGTTTTCAGGTGCGGGATATGGCGCTGATCGAGCGCGTGGAAATCCTCAAAGGCCATTCCTCTGTGCTCTACGGTTCGGGCTCACCTGGCGGTACGGTGAATTATGTCAGCAAAAAACCGCAGTCTGAATTTGCTCACCAGATCAGCTATGCCGTCGGCAGTTACGATTTCAACCGGACGGTTGTCGATAGCACCGGGCCGCTGAATGCCGATAAAAGTCTGCTGTACCGGGTGATTGCCACCGGACAAATCAGCGATACCTTCCGGGAAAATGTCAGTAACGACCGCGCCACTGTCGCACCTTCGCTGACCTGGAAATATGCCGACGGCGGTGCGCTGAATCTGGATTTTGAATATGGCTACCAGAACCAGCCGTATCGTTTCGACAATGTTTACACGCAAAACCGGGTGGTTTACGACCAGTCTTATGTCGATCCCAGAGCCCATTCCGACCGTCATTATTGGCGTTTCAGCACGGCGCTGGATCAACAGTTGACGTCTGTTTGGTCGTTGCATTTTTCCAGTCACTATTTTCATGTCGAGCGCGACGATGTGTTGCTGGGATTTTATACCTTCGTCAATCCCACCACGGTGAGCGGCTATTACCGGGATATTCACGATCATTACGATCAATACAGTTTGCGCGGTGAGTTACATGGCGAGTTTGATGGGCTGGGCAAGCATCATTGGATTAGCGGCTTGGAGCGTAATGATGCCAATGACAGACTGCACAGTCAGCGGCGGATTGGCGGCTTTACCTTGAATATCTTCAATCCCGATTTCAATCATCCTTTACCCAGCACTACTCGGTTGGATACGGGTTTTAAGCAGGTGGAATACGGTTTTTACAGCAATGATCAGATCGATTTGAACCGGTACTGGCATGTGTCCGGCGGTCTGCGTTATAGCCTGTTTGATAACGACAGCAGCCGAAACGACGTGTTCACAAATCTCAACCAGCAGGATGCGATGACCTACAGCGGCGGCTTGTCGTTTACCCCGCTGGAGCAATTGGCGTTGTATTACGGTTACAGCCAATCATTCCAAGCCAATACCGCTACCGATCATAATCTGCAAGTTTTGCCCGCCAAACAAGGCGGGCTGCATGAGGTGGGTATCAAGAGCCAGTGGCTGGATAAGCGTTTAGGTATCAGCGCGGCGCTGTATCGTTTGCAGCAAAGCAATCTGCCCGGTCGCGATCCGGTCGACCCGGATTATTCGATTGCTATCGGTGAAATTCATAGCCATGGTTTTGAGCTGGACGCCACCGGCCAAGTGACGGAACGCCTGCAATTGCTGGGCAATTACAGCTGGGTGGAAGCGGAGTTTGGCGGCGGTACGGAATTACAAGGAAATGGCTTTAGAAGTACGCCCAAACACAGCGGCAGCCTTTGGACGCGTTATCAGATGCTGCTCGATTTGCCCGGCAAGCTGCATTTTGGCGGCGGCTTGGTGCTTGTTAATCGCCGCTTTGGTGATGATGCCAATAGTTTCAAGGTGCCAGGTTATGTGCGTACCGACTTGTCGGTACAGTATCAAATCGACAAGCTCGACTTTCGTATTAGAGTTGAAAACCTATTGGATAAACGCTATGTCAGCAGCGCTGTTTTTGATGACACGGTGATTCAAGGTAACAGGCTGCTGTTTCAGTTTTTAGTGGGAATCAGGTTTGATTAAGCGGATTTTTAACAAAAGGTTAATTCGATCCCAAAATATTAAGAGCGTGTTTTAAAAGTCCAGTCGAAAGTTGTGGGGGGTGACTTTAGTCGCCCCACAATGAGGCCTACAGTGATAATTACACATCAACTTAATGGCAGTGATGCAAAGCTTGGGAGCGATAAAACTTTTAAAACACGATCTAATGATCCCGTTGAATAATATAAAGCGACAAATCGCGCAACAAATCGGCTTCGCTGCCGAAAATACTCAAGTTGCTCAGCGCTTGCTCGTGCAGTTCCTGCGCCTTTTGTTTGGCTCCGGCCATCCCTAAAAGGGCAGGGTAGGTAGGTTTGTTGTTATTCTGGTCTTTGCCTTGGGTTTTGCCCAAGGTTGCGGTATCGCTTTCTTCGTCGAGA
>CAZAUB010000183.1:0-5684 GCA_964488195.1 uncultured Methylobacter sp.
CATCTCTTCCCCATTTCCAGTACAGAAAATACCAAACCATTATGCTGGTTCTGGCCTGAAGGTTTTAATCGAGTGCAAATGCCGATGATGAGCTCAGATGAAGCCCTGACCTTAAAGTTGGTCGAGACGTTTTTGGAGCCCTTGTTACCTCCTGCTATCAGATCACACATGGCAGAGTATTTTCAGCTCGCTGACAACACGCTAAAGGCATCACCTTTGGCCTGTTGGATAGATAAAGTCCGTATCATCCCCAATGGACTATCGTTATTACCCGCTGAAATTGATGCTGCTGTTTTGCCCGTTATTTATGAGGCGCTACTGAAAAACCTGCGTTTCGAGACAACCTATCAAGGGCGAGAGAGTGAGGCTAAAACCTATGAAATAAATCCACTGGGTTTGGTTTTCCGTAACAACGTCATCTACTTGGTTGCAACCGTAGGCGATTATTCTGACATTAAACAGTTTGCCCTGCATCGCTTTCAACACGCTGAACTAAGCCCCAAAAAAGTGACCATTCCTTCTGGCTTTGCCCTAGATGACTATATCGCTCAGGGTGAATTTGATTACCCCGTCACCAACAGTCATCAAGACATTACGCTAAAAATAAAGATTACGGGCTATATGAGAAAGCACCTTATGGAGACCCCGCTCAGCATAGAGCAGCACATTACGGAGCTGGATGATGACATGTATCTGTTGGAAGCAATTGTAAAAGATACAGAGCAGCTACGGTGGTGGATACGGAGTTTTTCAACCAATGTTGAAGTACTGGAACCTTTGGAATTACGGGCCGAATTTGTGGGGGAAGCCAGGGCAATGAATAAAATGTATCGATAATTTTATAAACACCTGATTTTGTCGCTTAACCTTGGATAATCATTAGCAACTGCTGAATCTCGACGCAAATCAAAGCTGGCTATTAGTTTTGACTACATTTATTGGCAGTTTAGTGTTCTTTGCCCAATTGCTGGTCTTGGTATTCATCTTCGACGTGTTTGATGATGACCGAAGCAGGTACTTTTAGCTTGTCTGATAGAGTAAAGAGCGTTGTTAATGTGGGTTGCCTTAACCCTCTCTCCAGTAGGCTGATGAATGTTCTATCAAGATCGCACTCCAAACCCAATTGCTCTTGGGTCAAGCCGACCTGAGTACGCAAGTCTCTCAATACCTTACCAAATACACTGTGCAAGTCTTTATTTCGGCTCTCCATAGACGAATAGCATGCACCCTGCTAGACTCATGGTCGACGGACTATAGTCCGAATTCATTCAGCAGGCCTTGTCTATCGTTTGGGTACATCGTCCCGGATATTTTGTCAATAAGACGTGCGAGTCTTGTGTGAGGTGGGTTTCACGAATAGTGCTATGAAACTTTCCCGTATTAGGCCAAACCAATAGATTTAGCCCCACAGATTGTAATAACCAACGAACTTTTTACGTAAAATGGGAAATAAAATGGGAAATAAAACGGGAGTTTCTGCTACAGAGCTTCAGCCATTGGGTGGAATTCTTTCTGAATATCACTTTGAAATTCCTGATTATCAACGCGGCTATGCTTGGAAAGAGCCTCAATGGGAGAGTCTATGGCAAGACATTCAAAATATTGCAAAAACCACCACGCAACAACATTTTACAGGAATGATGTTGCTACGCCCATGTGAAAATACTACAGATTTACTTCATGTTGAGGTGGTAGACGGGCAACAACGTTTGGTTACTGCCATGATTTTAGTGAATAGATTGCGTAGGAAATCAAAGCAAGAAATAGCGCATTACCATTTGACTTTTAAAGATAATAAAGAGCTCCAGAATTATTTCAATTACTATGCACTGATCGATAATCCAAGTGAAGCAAAACTTTCAGAGAAGCCCTCAAGCTATGCGCAAAACATCAAGAAAGTTGCAGAGTATTTTGAGGGCTACATAAAAGACTTATCCAAAGAACAATCGGCAGAAATACTCGAGGTTGTACTTAATAAGTTGTGCTTATATATCCTGGTTGTTTCCGCTGGCTTTGATATGCATATTGCCTTTGAAACGCTTAACAATCGAGGGCGACGATTGTCGAAAATGGAGCTTCTAAAAAATAGGCTGATTTATCTAACTACGATTCTGAAAGATGATTTAGGTGAGGCCGAAAAATTAAGGTGCGACATTCACGCAGCGTGGAAAAGGATTTACCTTTCATTAGGTAGAAGTTCAAAAACTCAAAATCACGATGATGAATTCCTTCTCGCTCATGCAACTGCTTATTTCAAGAAAAAACATGAGGCAGACTGGCTCGAAAAAACACTGTTCGAGAACACATTTTCATTAAAAAATCAAGACATAAGCTTTGACTTAATTCGTAGTTATATAAAAAGCTTGGGAGTGGGTGCCGCGTGGTGGTCTCATATCCATGCACCTGAAGATCATATGCCAAAAACTCATCTGAAGCTTCTTAATCGAATTTCACATGCTGGTTTTGCTTATTTTAAACCACTGCTTCTATCAGCCTATATGCGTGCAACGGAAAACTTGCCGGAGCCAGCGTCATTCCCTTCCGAACATGAAAATAGTCTTGAAAGCATCACTGACTTACTTACCCAAGTCGAACGCTTTATCGTCATTATTTTCCGACTCCTTGGGAATAGCGGAAATCTTGGTAAAGCTGATATTGATCGAGCGGCATACACATTGCTGCAACCAGGTCGGGATATGGATGGCTATTTGGCTCAGACACTTAAAATAAACGGCTTGGACAATCAAACTGCAATTCTTCTTGTAGCTGACTTTTTAAAGGCTTGGGTTGATAACAAGGAAGATGATGAGGGTAATTTTACCGACAATCGCTTTCAATTTTCTGGTAATTTTACGCCTGATAAATTTCAGACTGTAGTCGAGGGTCGTTTTCGGGATGGGAATGGTTATTACAAATGGGACTTTACTCGTATTGCTCTTTACGAGTATGAGGAACATTCTAGAGACGATGGATGTAAGCCTGTCAAAGCAAGTTGGGACAAGTTTTCATTCGATGACACAGTAGAGCATATCTATCCACAGACTCCTGATGGTAGCTATTGGAATGATCAATTCAAATTTTCCCCTGGAACAAATAGAAATGGAAAAATTAGAAATGCCCTACAAAATTCACTTGGTAACTTGCTGTTGCTTTCTAGACAAATTAACTCTGAAATTTCAAACGCGGGTTATAAAGACGTTAAGCGAGAGGTGTTTAAAACGGATAGTTATTCAGCTGTTGAAGTAGCTTCAGTTTTTACTGATTGGAATGCTCAGAGCATAGCTGTCCGAGGTGTAGCGATTCTAAGATTTATTGAAAAAAGATGGAAAATTGATTTAACCGATGATCCGAAAAAACTGGGAAGCTATCTGCCCCTCTGTTTTGGTGATGCAACTGAATCAATCGTTAAGGGAAATGCAGGCAAAAAAATCGTCCCAAAGAATCTAAAAAATAACCTAAGAGCTTAAAGTTGTTCCTGAACGAATTGCAAAACAACGATACAAAATGAACATTGCCACAATGAGTTTTTGTGGAGATTGAATATTTTAGATGATAGTTATTAAGACTTAGGTGATAGTTATGACGACTAAAGAAACAAGAAAAGTAACTTCAGAATTTCCAAAATTGGTACATTCAAATGAAACGCCGATCTGCTCAATTGAAATAGATGTTGACTCCCTATCTCAAGAAGAAAAATACCAATACGGTGGATGGGAGGATGTGATAAAAAAAATTACAGCACAATGGGTAGAAGCTCATGATTTTAGTGGCACCGGTACAATCTGGGCTTTTGGGGAACCAAGTGCCAATTTCCATCATCAAAGTTTTTCAATGTTTTATGCTGTTTCAGGGATGCCAAAAAAATTTAAAGACTTTTTAGCTTCAGAAATTATGATTCTTGGAAAGCATGTACGGCCACATTCTGATTATGTGACGCCCAACTTAGCTGAAGGCTGGGATGCAAGGTGTCATATTGAAGATGGTAAGGTTTGGGAAGAACTCGATGCATCATTATGGCAAGAAGTTAGAACATAAAATGTTGCTGGGGATAAAGCAATTTTTAACTTCAAAATTCCTACACAGGCCTGTCAACTATAAAACATGGATGGAATAATGCGCCCTGCCGAAGCCCTGCTCTATCACTTTGCAAATCGCTATCTGCGTCAGTTGTTGCCTTCGGAATACTTGGCGGAGTTGCAAGATCGTTTTGTCTCCGCCGAACAGTTGGTAAACGATATTCCCGAAGCGTTAACCTGGAGTCAACGCGTATTGTGGTTGTCGCACTGGGATGGTGTGTTAACCAGTCAAGTTGAATTGGATACCGTTGCTGCAACACTTTCGACAGCATTACTAAAAAACCGGCAAGTCACGATTCATTACCAGGGTAAGGACAAGCCGCTTCTAGTCAGTGTATTTGGCTTGATTAAACGTGATGAAAACCTATTAGTTGTGGGTTCCAATTGGCAAAGCAACGATCCATTGATGTTGTCAGTACGTAAGATTTTGGCGATTGAGTTGACAGACCAGCCAGCGATTCAGCCAGCACCGGATTTTGATTTACAAAGCTTCTTGCAAAGGCGGTTGAATTTCCCCCACGGCCCCGAAAAAATCGCCTGCTTGCAAATCGAGTTTGCTGAAGAACTGTATAGCTATGTGCGTGATAATGTACTTGAAGCTGATCATATCCACATTGTTACCCCGGAAAACTATCATCATAGTGGCCATTTTTTAATGGAAGCTCATGGTATCGCCGATGGCGAGCGTTTAAGACAATGGATCAGAGGTTTTGGCAATCTCGCCCAAGTGCTGAAACCGGATGAGTTGCGCTTGGTCATGGAGCAAGCCAGACTTGATACACGTACCAATTTGTTGACCGCAACTGAATTTAAACGTTGTTTGAAACGGGAGATCCAGCGATGCTTGCGCGACAGTCAGATGACCTTTGCTTTGCTGATTCTTGATTTGGATCACTTCAAGCAAGTTAATGATCTTAACGGTCATGATTTTGGCGATGTCGTGCTTTTAAAGGTTGCCGACTGCATTCGTGAGTATGATGAAGCTGCCCGGCATGGTGGCGAAGAATTTACTATCTTATTGCCCAATACCAATGCTGACGAGGCTCACGTTATTGCAGAACGGATTCGCCAGCAAATCGAACAACAGGCTCTCAAAAATCAGCACGACAACATAGTGCCTATCACAGCCAGTATTGGATTGGCTGTTTATCCTGACGATTTGCCTGCCGAGCTAAAAACAGAGATTCTGAATAGTCGGAATGCTGCGGAACTGAGCGATAAAATAGGTGCCGCTATTTTTCATCAAGCTGACCAAGCACTTTACGTAGCCAAAAAACAGGGCCGTAATCGGGTGTGCATGGCTGCGGCTTTGATCTAATCCTTGATCATAATACATAATACTTACTTCAAGGTACGTCATCGAGTGGAATAATAGCGATTTAGCAATTTCAAGTAATCGCCATGACAGCCAATCTTGTCTCACTGCAAAGATACTAATATTGTTGCCATTTGCCAGATTTTATATTCAGCGTCGCTTGGTGGCGAATTGCGACATCCACCCAAATTGATCCAACGCGCAAACAGTCTTGCAGATTTAAAGCAGACTGCTCCAAGGTAAGCGCACAACCGCACCATCTAATCAAGCCCCATAGAAACCGCTATCCTCTG
>CAZAUB010000184.1:0-5673 GCA_964488195.1 uncultured Methylobacter sp.
GCGCCTATCACCGCGACTTTTTGGATATTCATCAGATAGCCTCCAAAATAGTCGCTATGCCCTGGCCGCCGCCTATGCATTGGGTAGCAAGGGCAAATTGCTTGTTTTCCCGTTTCAACAAGCTGGCGGCTTTACCGGTAATTCTGGCGCCGGACGCACCCAGCGGATGGCCTAAAGCAATAGCGCCACCATCGAGATTCAGTTTTTCCGGGGGAATGGGCAACTCTTTTAATACCGCCAAAGATTGCGCGGCAAAGGCTTCGTTCAGTTCGACTATATCGATGTCCTGCAAGGTCAAACCGGCGCGTTGCAAGGCTTTATGGGTTGCGCTAACCGGGCCTATGCCCATGATTTCAGGCGCACAACCGGATACCGCGATGGACTTGATTCTGGCAAGTTTTTCCAAGCCGTGGGCATCTGCGTATTCCTCGCTGCACACCAGTACGGCGGCCGCGCCGTCGGTTATCGGCGAGGAGGTTCCGGCAGTCACGCTGCCGTTTTTAAGGAAGGCCGGTTGCAGTTCGGCAAGCGCCTGTAGCGTCGATGACGCTCTGATGCAGCCGTCGACTTGAACAATTTCGCCATCCAAGCGCTTAATCGGAATGATTTCACCGGCGAACAAACCGTTTTTCTGGGCAGCCCCCGCTTTTTGCTGGCTGGTTAAAGCGAAAGTTTCCTGGACCAAGCGATCGATATGGTATTGCACGGCCAGGTTTTCCGCCGTCTCGCCCATGCCGATATAAGCTTGGGGATAGGCTTTATAAAGGCTGGGATTGGGCAGGTAATTAAAGCCGCCCATCGGCACCCGGCTCATGGATTCAACTCCGGCACAGATAAACACCTCACCGGCATTCATTTGAATCGCGCCTGCCGCGTTATGTATGGCCTGCATTGAGGAGCCGCAAAAGCGATTAAGGGTGACCCCGGCGATGGTAATAGGCAGCTCGGCAAGATTAACGATTAAACGCGCCAGATTCATGCCCTGTTCGCCTTCCGGGAACGCGCAGCCTAAAATCAAATCTTCAATATCCTGCGGGGCAACGCCGGTTTGATTGATTAAGCCTTTGATGACCTGTGCGGCAAGATCATCCGATCTGACTTTAGCCAATTGGCCTTTTTGCGCTGGTGTGAAAGGCGATCTGCAATACCCTGCGATAACTACATTTTTCATGATGCTGTCTCCTTATGTTATGTATTTCCACTGGATAAACATGTTCAGCGGGACATAACGGGATTTAAAGGTGTTTTTTAGTAACTTTTCCCTGCTTTACTCCTTGTGCCGCTAAGGGTACGCAATCGTGCATGCCTTCAAGGCTGCTCTCTACTGTGTTAAGGGGGCGTAGCTCATTTAAAAAATCATTAATGGCTTGCCAGGTTCCGCCGATGTTTTCCATCAAAATACCATGGCGATTAGCATTAATGACACGGAGTTTTTTGTTTTTCGAACCCAGTTTATCGAAAATAACCGGTGCACTTTTAGCAGAGACAATCGGGTCTTGATCGGCATAAATAATCAGGGTCGGTATGCTAATACGCGGTAATAGCTCATCCATATGGGCTATCAGCAATCTCAGCTCATACAGAGCCCTGATCGGCACATTGCGGTAATTGATAGTCGGGTGCTCAGTGGGATTCTCGATAAAGGGTTTTACACCTTCAAAGGTCGAAACCCAGCCGACAAGTTTATTGGTTCCGTGCAGTAACGGCACCAACATAAAAGCAGGATTAACAAATTTTAACGGCACGGAAACGGCAATGACACCGATTATTTCGTGGTGATGCTCAGCAGCCAGCTTCAACGCTAATACACCGCCAGTAGAAAATCCGGCAACAAATATGCGCCGACAATGCGCTTTGAGAATACTAAAACCTCTTTGTACGCAGCCAAACCAGTCTTCCCAGCTTTGGTCGCGTAACGCATGGGGCGATGTGCCGTGGCCTTTTAGCCGGATACCCAATACCGTGTAACCCTGTTTAACCAGATATTCACCATAATCCCTCAATTCAGCAGGACTGGCCAACAAACCGTGTATCAGTAATATACCGGTACCATTGGCTTGTTCCCCTTCGACACCGCTCAGGACAGGCGGTTGGAGAAAAAAAGGCGATGGATCAGCAACCGCAACTTCCTGTTGATTGATGTCAGCGAACTGGGGTTTTGCAAAGCTATGTTTTTCCCATGCCAGCGTGCGGCATTCATCTTCAAAATGCCAGGCTGCCAGTTTGTCGCTATCGGCGTTAGCGAATTCACTGATAGCAGCAATCAGAGTATCGCGAACCGTGTGCAAAGGTGCGGCCTCATTATTATAAACCGCAATCGGATTCTCCAGCCGGATGCTGTCAAAGTCATATTCAGCTAAAAGTTTTGGTAAAAACTGATAACTATTCACTTTGTCTTGAATGAGACCGGCTTCTTTGGCTGCACAAATAAAATAATCGAAACGCTTGTTAGTGGCTTTAAGCAAATCACTATAATCATCGGGATTGAGCAAACTCCGATGCAGATGGATCGCTGTGTTGTTTTGCAAATGCTTGATGGCGATATACAGAATGCTATAAAACAGGCTTTTCTCAATGTGCGTCTGTCCCTGACCGATGTAATACATGATCAGCGTTGCCGCCAGATGGCTTAAATTGATGGTGACATTGACATAAATTCCGTCCATGTATTGATCACGGGAACATTGGGCATTTTTTATAAAATACGCGCCCAGTAAACGTTGCCTCCAGTTTTTAGGTTTGGAACTCAGCGTAAAAACATCGTCTATCGTGTTAATTTCCGAAACGACCTTGTTCATCAAATAACGGGTGCGCCAGTCCCAGACACAACAAGGATCGACAGGGGTAGCCATCCGTATATCCATATCGGTATTCTTCAGCATAATATTGCCTTCAATCAGCAATTCCTCCGATTGGCGCAAACTCAAGCCGTCAGAAAACAGCTCAACGCTTTTAAACAACAGGTTCTCAGAAGATCGAATCGGATAAAAAGTAATGTTGGCAGGAACCATCAGCGTCGGTTTATTCGCTACCGCTATCAGCTGATCAATGCTGTCAATTTGCAAAGCATCCTTCCATTGCCGCAACAGCGCAACATCGTTTTGACTATGGGCGTGGCGGATAGCCGCTTTAAAGGTTTCCACGCCCTGCCCCAAAACAGCAGGCCCCGTGTGCAGCTTGCGCCGGTTGCCGGTAACTCTGGAGTAAATACTGTAATGACCGCGTTTGTCGATAACCCGCCGATCTTTTACCATGCCGCCTTCAGGAAAAATAATGACTTTGCGACCGCGCAAAATCTGCCCGGCCAGCAACGGAAATAATCGATCATGGTTGTGGGGAAAAACGCCGACATGCTTTAAATACCGCGACAGCACATTGTCTTCATTAAAGAACTCGCCTGAAGCAATTGCGCAACTGTAAGCCCCGGTTTGCTCGTAAATAAGAAACTGCGGTATGAACGTTTCAAACCGGGAAAAATGATTGAATAAAAAGATGTCGCCTTCCAAAAACTGCGGGTCAGCGTGCAGATCAAGCCTGACGCTCAGCATGTTTTTGACGGCATTAAACAACTTGACCGACCGATTGTAGAGTTTGGTATCTATGTCAGGCCAATCATCCGGGTAAGGTGTTTTATTCATGTCAGCTGTGTATCTAAAGGTAAAAGTCCAAAAAAATCATTGTGCCAAACTCACATTTCTAGTATAGCCCGCTCTGAAAACTATTGGGTAATTGTGATTTTTTACCGCCTTGCAAGCTAATCCGATGATACCCCTTATCTGTATTGTTAGCTATATTGGATCGAGACCATACCTCTATCAAAAAGCTTAACCGCCCAGCTGATTGCCTCACTGTCTGCAAAGTTGCGGCACTGGCGATGGAGTCAGCACCTCAAAGGCTTTCTACAGCTCCACACCATCAACAACGCTACGCAATCGCTGAAAATAGCAGCAGTTAATTCATGTTATCTTTTGCCACACATTACCGACGTTATGAACTACAATGTCACCATACTCTGTTAATGATATTTGATCCAAATTATACGGGTAACATTTTTCTGTTCTGAACGAAGATCAGCTTCAACCGAAACAGGCATAATTCATTTAATTTTAAGGAAAAGCTTTTTATGCTTAATGATTTAAATAATATTTCAATTGAAAAATCATCATTTAATGAAGACAAGCCGGTAAAAAAAGCGGGTGTAAATGACCACAAAATAAAAGATTTCGGCCCTGGCAATTATCAATTAACGAAAAAAGATATTAGCTATATTGTCTATGGCGCGTGCTTTTTAGGATCGGGCGGCGGCGGATCAATTGGGTTAGCTCTGCTTTTTATGGACAAGATGATTAACAATGCCGATGTTATGTATTATGTAAATCCTGATAACCTTGATGCAACTAAAAACATAGCTTTTGTCGCGGGTTTAGGTTCACCCGATAAAGTATTTGAAGGTTTCGGGCAAACGGCTTCATTAAATGCTTTTTGGGAAATGGATAATTATCTAACCCAAGCCGGTCAAGAACCGTTAGGCTATTTGATACCCGTTGAAATGGGAGCCATTAATGCGCTAATCCCTTTTATAATTTCATCACAAAAGGGAGTTGCGGTCATTAACGGCGATCCCTGTGGCAGAGCAGCACCGGAAATGAGCATGAATCTATTCAATATCAACAAGTTACAAATAAATCCGGTTATCTTGACGTCCGATACAGACGATTCCGGGCATTATCAAAAAACAACTGTACAGGTAAAAGATGCGGAGGATGCGGAAAATCAGGCGCGACGATTTGCCAAGTCACATAACAGCACTGCTGGTATGGCCTGTTATCCGATGCAGGGCGCTGATTTAAATTGTTCAATGTCTAACCAAAACCAAGCTAAATTCATTCAATGGACGGTGGGGTTGGCATGGAACCTGGGGCGGAATATGACTGAATCCAAAAATTACAATGAATTCATGGAATTTCTGAGTGGCTTTTCACTCACCAGTTATACATTATTTGAAGGCATGATCACCGATAAAGAAGAGAGGAAAATAAGCGGTTTTGACGCCGGAAAAATCACCGTATCAAATGAAAATGAAACAATTTTTATCTATTATAAAAATGAAAGCCTATTGGCTTGGAATATAACAAGAAAATGCTATGTGGCTATGGGGCCTGATTCCATAAGCTTTCTTGCCAGGAAAGACGCTCAACCATTCTCAAATGCCGATATAAATAGCGATCCTGAAAAAAACCCTAAAAATATACCGTTACGGACAGAGGTCGGTATTATTGGGCTATGCGCTTTTGAAAAATTGCAAAATGCTGTACTTGTGGACTTGTTTTTAGCCAATATCCAAGAAACCTTGGCTGCGTTCCCCGAAGACCAGATACCTGTTCCAGATAGCTATATTCCACTGTCGGATTTAATGTCGCATTACAACAGATAGGAAATAACTTGAACATTTGTAGGTGCAACTTGTCGCATCGTGCCATTCTTGTTAAACCATCAAGTCTAGTGTATAAGTTATACCGACTTAGATAGTATCGCCAGGATCGCCCCTCTGCCTGGCTGCATTGTTTGATATGGGGCAAACCGGTGCTCATTCACAATGAGTTTTACATACCTTTTTTGAATGGAGAGACAAATGTACTATTAAAATCCTGCCCCGTGAGGTGGATTCGCCGA
>CAZAUB010000185.1:0-1556 GCA_964488195.1 uncultured Methylobacter sp.
AAAAATGACCCCAGAACAATTCAATCACTATGCCCGGCAGGGCTACAACCGCATCCCGATTTGCCGCGAAGTGCTGGCCGATTTGGATACGCCCTTGAGCGCTTACCTGAAACTGGCCGACGGCCCTTACTCCTATTTGTTTGAATCGGTACACGGCGGCGAGCAGTGGGGTCGTTATTCGATCATCGGTCTGCCCTGCAAAACCATCGTCAAAATTACCGGCAATCAAATCCGTCTGGAACAAAACGGCGAACTGCTGGAAACGGTCACGCACGACAATCCGCTAATCTGGATCGAACAGTTTAAAGAACGATACAACGTTCCCGACATTGCTACCTTGCCCAGATTTAATGGCGGTCTGGTCGGCTATTTCGGCTATGAAACCATCGGTTATATCGAGCCGAAGTTGCGTGGCACAGCAAAACCCGACCCGCTGGGCAATCCCGACATTCTGCTGATGGTGTCCGAAGAAATGCTGGTGTTCGATAACCTGTCCGGCAAAATGCTGCTGCTGACTCACGCCAATCCTGAACAAATCGATGCCTATAACCGTGCAGTTGCACGGGTGAATGATTTGGCCGTCAAACTGCGCGAGTTGCAAGCCAAACCGGCAAATCATCACGTACCCAAACAGGTCGAAGAGTCCGATTTTATTTCGGGCTTTACCCAGCAAGGCTTTGAAGATGCGGTACTGAAGGCCAAAGAATATATCACTGACGGCGACATCATGCAGGTGGTGTTGTCGCAACGCATGTCCATCCCCTACAGCGCCTCGCCGCTGAATTTATACCGGGCTTTGCGCTGTTTGAACCCTTCGCCGTACATGTTTTACCTGAACCTGGACGATTTCCATATCGTCGGCTCGTCGCCGGAAATCCTGGTCAGGTTGGAAGACAACATGGTCACGGTTCGTCCGATTGCCGGTACCCGTCGTCGCGGCGAAACGCCGGAGCAGGATCTTGAGCTGGAAAAAGACCTGCTGGCCGATCCCAAAGAACTGGCCGAGCATTTAATGCTGATCGATTTGGGCCGCAACGATGTGGGCCGGGTCGCGGAAATCGGCACCGTGCAGCTAACCGATAAAATGATCGTCGAACGCTATTCGCATGTGATGCACATCGTCTCCAACGTCACCGGACAGTTGCAGCAAGGCAACAATGCCTTTGACGTGCTGGCTGCGACTTTCCCCGCAGGCACCGTCAGCGGTGCGCCCAAAATACGTGCCATGGAAATTATTGATGAACTCGAACCGGTCAAACGCGGTGTTTATGCAGGCGCAGTCGGCTACATAGCTTGGTCGGGCAACCTGGATACCGCCATCGCAATCAGGACTGCCGTCATCAAAAACAACATGTTACATATACAAGCCGGTGCCGGTATCGTTTACGACTCCGTACCCAGAAACGAATGGGATGAGACCATGAATAAAGGCCGCGCAATATTCCGCGCCGTGAGTATGGCCGAAGCAGGCTTGGAAGGGGAACAACCATGAGCGCAGTCAAAGTAGTCATGGTCGATAACTACGACTCGTTCACTTACAACCTGGTGCAATATTT
>CAZAUB010000185.1:1656-5665 GCA_964488195.1 uncultured Methylobacter sp.
AAAAGCATCATGCACGGTAAAACCTCGCTGATTTATCATCAGAATCAGGGCGTATTCAAAGGACTTAACAACCCGTTTACCGCCACCCGTTATCATTCGCTGGTCATCGAACAGGCGACCATACCCGATTGCCTGGAAATAACCGCCTGGACACAAGACGAAGCGGGCAAACTGGATGAAATCATGGGTGTAAGGCACAAACAGCTGGATATTGAAGGCGTGCAATTTCATCCTGAGTCGATTTTGACTGAGCATGGGCATGATATGTTGAGGACTTTTTTGGAAAGGTGATTGAAACAAATCGTTAATCCACGTCATCCTTAAGTATTAGAAGCAGTCAACGCATTGCAACGGGAGTGCAAGCTTTGCTTGTGCTTGCAGGCGAAGCCTGCACTTCAGAGCTGTAGGCCGGAATAAGTCTGTGTGAGCGAAAGCGAAAACAGACGTTTCCGGCGCACCACCAGGATTCGCCGGAAATGCTACCTCGCGCTACGCCCTTCGATAAGCTCAGGGCAGGCTTGGGTGGTCTTATTCCGGCCTACGTCTGACATTAATCAGGAGTGCATCATGAATCGTATAATCTGGCTATTTCTAAACGCAGCATTGTTTGCATCAGTCACTCAGGCAAAACCGTTAACCCCTGAACAGGTGCCGGAACCGCTCAAACCCTGGATCGCCTGGGTGTTGCAGGATAGCCCTGAACCCGCCTGTCCTTTCGTCTACAATAGTTACGAGCAAAAACGCTGTAGCTGGCCTACCCAAACCCAACTGGATTTAACAACCGGGAAAGGCGTTTTTTCGATGAGCTGGACGGTGTATCAGGACAGCTGGATCAGCTTGCCGGGCGATAAAATACACTGGCCGCTTAATGTGACGGTTGATAACAAGACCGCGTTGGTCATGGATAAAGACGGCACACCCTCGGTTAAACTGACTGCGGGCTTGCCGCACCAGATCAAGGGCGGGTTCTTGTGGGCAGCCATTCCTGACAACCTAAGCATACCCGACGATACCGGACTGATTGAGCTGCGTATTAATGGGCTGAGCATCCCAACGCCGACCATTAAAGACGGACAACTGTGGTTAAAAGAAAGCGAGACGGGTTTAAAGAAACCGGAAAATATCCAAAACAACCTCGATATTCAGATATTTAGAAAAATCATTGATGAAGTGCCCGCACAGGTTTTGACCCGGCTGGTACTGGAAGTCTCCGGCGAGCAACGCGAAGTAAAATTGCCCCGGCCTATTTTAGACGGATTTATCCCGCTGAGTTTGCAAAGTCCATTGCCCGCCCGACTGGAACCCGATGGGCAGTTATTGGTTCAACTTCGTCCCGGCCACTGGCAGCTCGACATACTGGCGAGAAACAGCAAAGAATTGAATACACTCCCGCTCAAGGGCGACCGGCCGGTCGCCCCTACCGAGCAAGGTATCCACTGGCCGGAATCGGAAATCTGGGCATTCGATGCACGTCCCCAACTGCGCGTGGTTGAAATCGAACAGCTAAGCGCCATAGATCCCAGTCTGACCAATTTGCCTGACGACTGGAAAAACCTCCCGGCCTATAAAATCAACCAAGGTCAGGCTATGGGTTTTAAAACCATCCGCCGGGGTGACCCGGAGCCTGAACCCAATCAACTTAACTTAACCAGAAAGCTATGGCTGGATTTCGACGGCGAAGGCTATACTGTCAATGACACGATTACCGGCAGGATGACCAACGGCTGGCGGCTGAATACCTTGCCGCAAACGCAATTGGGGAAAGTCACCTTAAACGGCAGCAACCAGTTTATTACCCAGGACAAATCCGGCAAGCAAGGCGTGGAAGTCAGAACCGGCACGATAACGCTGGATGCCGACAGCCGCGCCGTCGGCGCCGTAGGCGCCATCAGTGCTGTGGGTTGGGAGCAGGACTTTCACACTGTCCGCGCCGAACTGAACCTGCCGCCGGGCTGGCGTTTGCTGGCGACCAGCGGCGTGGACAATGTGCCTGACAGCTGGATTTCCCGTTGGACATTGCTGGACTTGTTCCTGGTGTTAATCGCAGCGCTGGCAACCGGTCGGCTGTGGAATCCTTATTGGGGCGGTCTTGCCTTGGTAACACTGGTATTAATCTGGCATGAGCCGGACTCGCCTCGGTTCGTCTGGCTGAATATTTTAGCTGCGACCGCGTTGATCAGGGTATTGCCGCAAGGCAAGTTTTTAAAATTCATCAGCTGGTATCGCAAGGCTTTCTGGCTGGCGTTAATCATGACGACCTTGCCTTTTATGGTAGAGCAAGTGCGCACCGGGCTTTACCCTCAGCTGGAAAAACCCTGGCAAGTAATCAATATGCCCAGCTTCCAAGATAGCGGTATGGTTGGAAGAGTGGCCGAAATGAATTTACCGGCACCGGCCTCTCAAGCGCTCAGCGAGATGAAAGAAAAGGTGTTAAGAAAATCGATGCCATCCGATTCTGTATCGTCTTATGGCTATTCAGACAAGGCCGACGATTTTGACCGCATAGATCCTAAAGCCAAGGTGCAGACCGGCCCCGGCTTGCCGCAATGGCAATGGAATAAAGTGCAGCTGTCATGGAACGGTTCGGTTGATGCCCTGCAAGAGCTGCACTTATGGTATTCAACGCCGATGCTGACCAAGCTGCTTAATTTCATCCGCGTGGTTTTAGTCGCAACACTGGCCTTGCTGATGTTCGGAGTCGCGGAAAAATTCAGCTTTAAACGCTTTCGACCTTCGACACCGTTGCTGCTGTGGTTTTTACTGTTGCCGATGCTGTCGATGCCGTCACCCAAAGCCTATGCCGAACTTCCGGACAAAGCTTTGCTGGACGAGCTAAAAGCCAAGCTATTGGAAAAACCGGTGCCCCCGGACTGCTTGCCTAGTTGCGCGCAAATTCAGCAGATGAAAATAATCATTTCAGATAAGGAACTGGCAATCGACCTGCAAATCCATGCCCAACAATCCGTGGCTATTCCGTTGCCCGCAGAATATGAGCAATGGTTCCCTAATCAGATCCTGGTTGACGGCAAAATTGCGCCAGGACTTTATCGCGATGACAACGGCTTGTGGATTAACCTGGACGAAGGCGAACATCAAGTTGTGCTGGGTGGAGCCGTACCCTTATTAAGCAAATTCACTTTGCCTTTGCCGTTAAAACCGAACTGGGTCAGCATTCAAAATACCGGCTGGCAAGTCATCGGCTTACAGGAAAATAGCGAGGTTGACGATCAGCTGCAATTTAGCCGCATCAACCAAACCCAGCAGCAGCAAAAAGAAGCCTCGCTGGAACCAGCCGAATTGCCGCCATTTGTCAGGGTTGAACGCACTTTGCAACTGGGCTTGGACTGGCGGGTTATCACCCGGATCATCCGGGTTTCACCGGCCGATTCCGCCGTGGTATTGGCCGTCCCCTTGCTGCCGGGCGAGTCGGTTACCACCCCAGGCATTCGGGTTAAGGACAGTAAAGTCGAAGTTAATATCCCGGCACAACAAACCGTCCTGCAATGGGAATCTACGCTGGAAAAATCGGAAAAAATCGATTATGCCGCAACCGAAACAGAGCAATGGATAGAGGTGTTAAAAGCCGATGTCAGCCCGATCTGGCATCTTGAAACATCTGGCATCTCGATGATCCATCTCAATACCGATACGCAATGGCTGCCGGAATGGCACCCCTGGCCGGGCGAAAAAATCACCCTGCAAATAACCCGGCCCGTAGCGGTGGAAGGACAAACCCTGACCATCGACAACAGCCGCTTAAGCATCAGGCCGGGCCAGCGCAGCCAGGAAGGCGAATTAAACATCAGCCTGAGAAGCTCGCAAGGGTCTCAGCACACGCTGACCCTGCCGAAACAAGCCGTGCTGCAAAGCGTCGCCATCAATGGACAGACCCAACCGATCAGGCAAGAAGGCCGAAAGCTCACCGTGCCGGTTAACCCCGGCAAACAGGATATCTCAATCAGCTGGCGTGAAGCGACCGGCATAACCAATATCATGACTACGCCGCAGG
>CAZAUB010000186.1:0-5632 GCA_964488195.1 uncultured Methylobacter sp.
TTGAGCTGGACAATTATACAGAGCCCGCTTAACTTGTCAACAGCTTGTTAACTTTATTTTCTACTGCCCGCTCTTCCAAAGACTCGGCTCTGAAAGAACTGCACATTGGACACCCCCCATCACCAACATCAAGCAGTTAATAATCCTTTTATGCATTCAAGCTATCCAAATATCTTGCGACGCCTTGCTTAACGGTCAAAAAGTCCTTCGTATAACCCGCCTCTCTTAGCCCGGAAATATCAGCTTGCGTATAACTTTGATAAGCTCCCTTTAAATGCTCAGGAAATGGGATGTACTCAATACTCCCTTCTTTATGCCAATCAGTTACCGCCTGAGCAACTGCATTAAAAGTTTCCGCCCGCCCCGTTCCTACGTTATAAATGCCGCGTTGCTCTGGATGATCTAAAAACCACAAGTTTACATCGACTACATCATCAACATGAACAAAGTCCCGCTTTTGTTCACCATTAGCCATGCCATCGCAGCCCTCAAACAGCTTTGCTTTTTTTTGCTCAATAACCTGTCGATTAAAATGAAACGCAGTGCTGCTCATAGCGCCTTTATGCTGCTCTCTTGGCCCGTAAACATTAAAATAACGAAAACCGACAATTGGACTTTTTGTTTTAGCTAATAACGGACGAACATATTGATCAAATTGAAACTTTGAATAGGCATACATATTGATAGGATGCTCGCAACTACGATCGACTCGAAAGCCATGCTTGCCATCCCCGTAAACCGAAGCAGAAGAGGCGTACATAAATGCAACATTTCTTGCGATACACCAATGCAATAACCGCTTGGAATAATCGTAATTATTCGTCATCACATACCGCCCATCCCATTCCGTCGTCGCAGAACAAGCCCCCTGATGAAAAACTGCCCGCACCCCATCAAAAAAATGAGCCACGCCAATCTTCTCTAAAAATTCTTCCTTATCCATATAATCGGCGATATCAAGATCGGCGATATTGTGCATTTTTCGCCCATTTGCCAGATGATCGACCAGCAATATATTGCGCTCACCGCGCTGGTTTAATGCCCGAACAAGATTACTGCCGATAAAACCGGCGCCTCCCGTAACTACAATCATTCTAATCCCCTCGCTTTTTTTATCATCGCAGTTGTAGACTGACCGTCGACAAACTGCAAAATCTTCACCTCGCCGCCTGCCCGGATCACGCAATCGCCACCGGCGACTTGCTCAGAACTGTAATCACCACCCTTGACGATAACATCCGGCAGCAGCCTGCAATACAGTCTTTCGGGAGTTTCTTCTTCGAATGAAACCACCCAGTCCACACAGGCTAATGCAGCCAAGACCGTCATCCGTTCCTGTAAGCCATTAATAGGCCTAGACTCTCCTTTGAGCTGTCTGACCGACGCGTCGGAATTTACCGCCACCACCAACCGGTCGCCCAACGCCCTTGCCTGCTGCAAATAAGTTACATGTCCGGCGTGTAATAAATCAAAGCAGCCATTAGTCATGATGATGCGCTCATCATGGGCTTTGGCTCCGGCCAATATTTGCGCCAATTCATCTTCCGATACGATACCGTATTGAGAATCCCGGTCGCCGTGCATGGCCCGCGTTAACTCCTGCATCGATACCGTCGATGTACCCAGCTTTCCGACCACTATGCCTCCCGCCAGGTTGGCCAGATACATCGCATCATATAACGCCATATCCAGTGCCACACTCAGGGCCATCACGGCAATAACCGTATCTCCGGCACCGGTCACATCAAAGACATCCTTGGCTTGGGCAGGCAATGAATGCACTTGGGCATCTTGTATCAAGGTCATGCCCGCCTCGCCGCGAGTCAACAAAAGCGCCGGGATTTGATACCGCTTTAGCAGCCCCCGCCCTTTTTCAAGCAAATCATCCTCATTTCCAAAAACGCCAACCACGGCCTGCAATTCAGACAGGTTTGGCGTTATCAGATCAGCATGCGCATAACGTTGATAATCCACGCCTTTCGGATCCACCAAAACTTTAAGACCGGCTTGCTTGGCTTCAGTAATATACGTCGAAACATCCCTCAATGTTCCTTTGCCATAGTCCGAGAATACAACCGTATCATTCTTCGGCAGATGCTCAGTCAACCTCGCCAACAAAGCATCCGAATCAAACTTAAGGGACGTCTCTTCAAAATCAATACGGATCAGTTGTTGATGCTGCGCCATAACCCGTAACTTGCAGATGCTGCGACAACCCGGCTCGACGACAAAATCGCAAACCACGCCTTCCGCTTCCAGCAAGCGCTTTATTGCATCACCTTCGGTATCATCACCGACAACGCCCAACAGGGTTACCTTGCCGCCTAGTTTGGCAATATTGAGCGCGACATTGCCTGCGCCACCCACGCGGTCTTCGATAGTTTTAACTCTCACCACCGGCACCGGCGCTTCCGGCGAAATACGTGCGGCCTGCCCGGACCAGTATCGATCCAGCATGACGTCGCCAATAACTATAATACGAGCCTTAGAAAATTCAGGAGTAATTGCCAGCACTTAATGCCTCCTCAATCGCGCCGCACCACCAATGGCCTATCAATATATGCGCTTCTTGAATTCTTGCCGTCACATCCGAGGGCACAATTACCGAATGGGTAACCTGCCCGCTCAGCTCGCCGCCGTCACGCCCGGTTAATCCGATAACAGCCATGTGTTTCAACCTTGCGGCTTCCACCGCGTTTAATATATTTCTGCTTGTCCCTGATGTGGAAATAGCGATCAAACAATCTTTTTCATTGGCAATGGCCTCAATCTGGCGGGAATAGACAGTTTCAAAGCCAAAGTCATTGCTGTGCGCCGTTAAAATTGAGCTATCTGTGGTCAACGCAATTGCCGCCAGTGCCTTCCGGTTTTTTTCATATCTCACCACCAGCTCTGCCGCAATATGCTGACAATCGGCGGCGCTGCCGCCATTGCCGCACAATAATACTTTTCCACCCTGTTTTAATGTTTCAATCAGCAACTCTCCGGCTGCTTCAATTGCGTCAGCGCAATCCACTAACCGGGCTATCGTTGCCTGATGCTCTTCAAGCTCGGAAATAAATGTCTTCAAAATAATGCCCCCTAAGCAATGTCCGAATTTAATACTTCAGTAGGGGCGACCGGCTGGTCGCCCCTACGATGCTCCTTAAATTGCATGGAATGCAAGCGCGCATAAGCGCCATTTCTTGCAATAAGTTCCCGATGAGAACCTCTTTCTACAATCCGCCCATGATCCATAACCAAAATCATGTCAGCGCCTTCAATGGTTGATAACCGGTGGGCAATAACCAAGGTCGTCCGATTGCTCATGACTTTTTGCAGCGCCGCCTGTATATACCGCTCCGACTCGGTATCCAGCGCCGATGTTGCCTCATCCAGTATCAATATGGGGGCATCTTTCAGCAATGCTCTGGCCAAAGCCAACCTTTGCCGCTGCCCACCGGACAGCTTGACGCCATTTTCGCCTATTTCCGTGTCTAACCCCTGATCGAGTTTGACTATAAATTCCATCGCATAGGCGTCAGTTGCAGCCTGAGCTATTTCACTCCGGCTTGAAGTCGCAAGCGATCCATAGGCTATATTGTTGGCTATCGTATCATTGAATAACGTGACTTGCTGGTTGACCAGCGCCAACTGTTTCCTTAAATTTGCCAATTCAAAAGTATTTATTTCCACACCGTCCAGCAATATCTCGCCGGTGTCATGCGGATAAAAACGCGAAACCAAATTGGCGAGCGTACTTTTGCCCCCGCCGGAAGCCCCGACCAGCGCAATAGTCTGCCCCGGCTCGGCCTTAAAACTGATGTCGACAAGCGCCGGCTCATTGGCACCCGCATATTGAAACGACAGGTTTTTGAATTCCAGCGCTCCCTTGCATCTTTCGGCTTGGTAAGTGCCTTCATCCAACTCGCCCGGCTCATCCAGAATCTCAAATAACGATTCGGCAGCCGCGATGCCTTTCTGGATTTCGCTGTTAGCATCACTTAAGCTTCTGATCGGCTTAGGCAATAGAAACGCTGCCGTCAAATAGCCTACGAACGCGCCGACACTGGCTTGTTTCATCAAGAACAGTGCCATATACATCAAGAACGACAAGGCTATCGCTAAAATTAATTGCATGATCGGGTTATGTATCGCCATCGTCGTTGCCAGCTTTAGCGATTGACTTCGGTTATATAAACTACTTTCCAAAAACCGCCGACGCTCGTATTCTTCTCCGCCGTAGCTATGCACCACCCGATGTCCGCCCACCATTTCCGAAGTAATATGGGTCATATCGCCAATCGATTCTTGTATTCTCTTACTGATGCCCCGTAGGCGTTTGCTGACATAACCCACCAGCACCACAATAATCGGCGTTATGCCGACAAAAACCAGCGACAACATCCAATTTGTATAAAACAAATAGATTAACAGACCTATCGCAGTAAAGCCTTCGCGCACAAAGGTGCGTAGCGCATCCGTGGTGGCCTGAGTAACCTGCCCCACGTTATTGGTTATCTTGGCGATCATATAACCGCTGTTATTCGCATCAAAATAGGCCGTTGGCAGTCGCGTATACTGGTCAAAAATCTCACATCTCAAGGCATGCACGACATTGGTAGATACCTTGGCTAAAAAATAGTTGCCTATATACGCGCCAATACCATGCACTACAATTAACCCGCTAAACATTAACGGCAAATAATTCATCCCCTCCCGCGCCTCGGTTTGCAGCGTGTCAATGATATGCTTGATCAATGCCGCAAATAAGGTCTGAGTGCCCGAATACATCAGGAAGCCGAGAATACTGATTGCAAAAAGGCCGCGATGAGGCTTTACATAGGTCAATAGTCGCTTATATATTTGGGCGCTTGCTTTTGATGTTTTGTTCATATTTTTGAAGATTTCATTAACGGCGGGCGACCGACCGGTCGCCCCTACAATACTGGGATACGCCTTTTGTTGCGACAATTAAATCCTGTCGCTCCAGGCGATCCAACAATCGTTGGTAATTAAGGTCTTGCTTGCTTTTATCATTATGAGGATGCCATAAATGCAGCACCGGCACCGCAAATCGTCCTTCCTTGCGTTTGATACCGGCATGTATCAAACGAATAACCAGGTCGGAATCCTCAAAGCCCCAGCCCTCATAAAGCTCATCAAAACCATTCGCTTGCAAAAAATCATTTTTCCATAAGGCTAAATTACAGGTCATGGCTTTTTGCCATTTTTTGGGTTGCACTTTCCTTAAAATCCCCAACGGAAGCTGGATAAAGGCAGAAATCCTGTTGATTTTTCTTTGCAGCCAAAGGGAAATGAAATAACCCAACGGTTGTTGATGCAACGGAATATGTTTTTCGATGACTTCCTGAGTAAACGACTCGCTTAGCAGCACCCTGTTTCCGGGCACAAAATACCCGAATTCCGCCAGCTGCCGATGCCGTGCGATAAAATCGGCGGGGCAAACGCAGTCGCCATCAATAAACAACAAATATTCGCCGTGACTGGCGGCAACCGCCTTATTCCTGATGGTTCCCGCCCTAAATCCCTGATCGTCATGATGCACATACTGAAAGGGCACCGGGCTTTTAGCGCAATAGGCCTGAGCCTGAGCCTGATTGGCCGGTGTAGAGCCATCGTCGGCGATGAT
>CAZAUB010000187.1:0-2210 GCA_964488195.1 uncultured Methylobacter sp.
ACCCACATGGACGTGGGGAATGCAGATATTGCAGGAGCAAATATCTGTCCATGCACTCCATACTCATATAAATCCGCCTATGCAACCCATGTTAAATACTGCCGTCCGTGCCGCAAGAAGCGCCGGCGACTTGATACTCCGCTCATCCGATAATATCGGTCACCTAAAGGTCGACCAAAAAGGCAAAAATGATTATGCCAGCGAGGTTGATCGTATGGCCGAACGGGAAATCATCAACATTATCAAGGCGGCTTATCCTGATCACAGCATCCTGGCCGAAGAAAGCGGCGAGCATCAGGGTAATGATTTTGTCTGGGTTATCGACCCGCTGGACGGCACGACCAACTTTCTGCACGGCTTTCCGCAATACGCCGTTTCCATTGCCTTAAAACACAAAGGCAGGATTGAAGTCGGCGTTATCTATGACCCGTTACGCGACGAATTGTTTACCGCCAAACGCGGCGGCGGCGCGATGTTAAACAACCGCCGCCTTCGGGTGACCAATCAAACCAGCTTGAAAGGCGCATTAATCGGCACCGGCTTTCCGTTTAAAACCGATTTGCACATGGATGCTTACTTGGGCATGTTCCGTGCAATAGCGACTGACTCGGCGGGGATTCGCCGTGCGGGCGCTGCGGCACTTGATTTGGCTTACGTGGCTGCCGGGCGCTTGGATGGCTTTTGGGAAATAGGCCTGATGGAGTGGGATATGGCCGCAGGGATTTTATTGATCAAGGAAGCGGGCGGCGTGGTTACCGATTTTTCTTTTAATGATAAGTATCTGGAGTCAGGTAACCTGATCGCCGCAAGCCCCAAAATGCATCAAATCATGTACCAGCTTATAGAGCCGCATGTGACTGATAATTTGAAATAATTGTCGGTTAGAAAAATAGAACGCGAATGCCAAAAGTAGGCGCCTCTAGGCGACGCGGATTTGGCTGATTAACACTGATAAAACCGTACAGGATGGAGTGCAGGCTTCGCCTGCTGGCAAGCAAAGCTTGCACTCCTGCTATGCGGGCAGCGTTAAAAAATCTGCATCGCCAGCATGATGGCGTCTTCGCGGCCATTTTCCGATTCGTAATAACCTTTCCTGACGCCGATCTCGTTGAAGCCCATGTCCTGATACAGGGCAATGGCGACAGTATTGGACGGCCTGACTTCCAAAAACATGGTTTCTGCCCGGCCCCTGGCTGTTTCGATAAGATTCTCCAGCATTTTACGACCTATCCCCTGCCCTTGCTCGGTCAGCGCCACACAAATATTTAAAACGTGTGCCTCGCCTACCCCCATCGCAAGTATGCTGTAGCCCAACACGGCATCCTGCTCTTCACAGACCCAGCAGCTATAGCTGGCTTTAAAGCAGTCCCTGAATATGTCTTCCCCCCAAGGGAATTGATAGTTTGCTCTTTCAATCGCCATAACGCCGGGTAAATCGGAGCTACGCATTTTTCTCAAGCGCATTAAATCTTTTCTGCCCACCGAGTCGGGAAATATTTTGGCGTAGAACTCTCTATCGGCATCATAAACCACAAAGTCTTTTATTTTTTCTAACATCATTCCCAACATGATCAACCTTTAATATTTTTAACTGTTTGCATCGCGAGTTTTAAATCCGCCCAGGCTTTGCGCTTGTCCAGCAACGATCTTAACAAGTACGCCGGGTGATAGACTACAACAACCGGCGTGTCATTTAAAGCGTGTATTTTGCCTCTTAGTTTGCCTATCGGCTCATCCGTGTTTAACAAGGCCTGCGCGGCAACGCGCCCTAAAGCCAGGATGATTTTTGGTTTGATCAGCGCCAGTTGTCGCAGCAGGTAAGGCTTGCAGGTTTCAATTTCGATAGGTTTGGGGTCGCGGTTAGCGGGAGCCCTACACTTTACAACATTCGTTATAAAGACCTGTTCCCGATCAAGATCAATGGCTCGTAGCATTTCCGTTAACAGCTGACCCGCCTTGCCGACAAAAGGCAAGCCTTGCTGATCTTCGCTTTGTCCCGGCGCTTCACCGACTATCATCCAGTCGGCATTTTTATTGCCCGAGCCGAAAACGGTTTGGCTGCGGGTTTTACATAAACCGCATTTCGTGCATTGGGCGACTTCGGTTTCCAACGCTTCCCAGTTGTCGATTGATTCAGCGATAGAGTCCGGCGCTTGCTGATCATCGGCAACGGCTCTGGGCACCCAAACATCAATGCCCATAGCCTCCAG
>CAZAUB010000187.1:2310-3653 GCA_964488195.1 uncultured Methylobacter sp.
GAGGCGATAACGATGTCGGTATCAGCGCCCAAGCCGTTAACAATCCGGCCTGCTTTTTCAAGACGGATAGTGACCTCGCCCTGGGCATCGGTGCCGTTGGTGATGCTGTTAACCGAATAAAGCTCCAGCGTGGCGTCTGTCTGCACCAGTTTTTCGATGGCTTTTAAACTCGCATCCACCGCGCCGCCGCCATCAGAATTGCCGGTGACTTCTTTATTGTCCACCCGTAGCGTAACGGTTGCATTGGGTATTTCGCCGGTTTCCGAACACACTTTCAGGGCGATCAGTTTGACATGCTCGTCTTCCGCCTCAAAACCGGCTTCCGAAATCAAGGTTTGCAAATCCTCGTCAAAGATTTCGTGCTTTTTATCGGCCAACTGCTTAAAGCGCGAAAAAGCCTCGTTCAACTCCGCTTCCGAACCGAACTCAAAGCCCAATTCGGTGATGCGGCTTTTAAACGCATTTCGGCCTGAATGCTTGCCCAGCACCATCCGGTTAGCCGTCCAGCCTACATCTTCGGCACGCATGATTTCATAAGTCTCGCGGCTTTTTAATACACCGTCCTGATGGATGCCCGCCTCATGGGCAAAAGCATTGGCGCCGACGATGGCCTTGTTGGGCTGCACCGGAAAACCGGTGATTGACGACACCAGCTTTGAGCAGGTCAAGATTTCGCGGGTATCGATGCCGGTTTGGCAGGTAAACACATCTTTGCGGGTGCGCACGGCCATCACCACTTCTTCCAGCGATGCATTACCGGCGCGCTCGCCCAAGCCGTTAATGGTGCATTCAACCTGCCGTGCGCCGTTCATGACCGCCGACAAGGAATTGGCAACCGCAAGGCCCAAATCGTTATGGCAATGCACGGAAAAAATTGCCCTGTCCGAATTGGGAATGCGTCGAATCAGGTTGGCAATGGTCGCGCCAAACTGTTGCGGAACGCTGTAGCCCACGGTATCTGGAATATTCAGCGTCGTGGCTCCGGCGTCGATAACCGCTTCAAGTATCCGGCACAAAAAGTCTTCTTCCGAGCGTCCGGCATCTTCCGGGGAAAATTCGACATCATCGGTATATTGCCGTGCGCGTTTGACCGCTTTGACCGCATATTCGATCACCTGCTCCGGCTGCATCTGCAACTTCATTTGCATATGGATCGGCGAGGTGGCGATAAAGGTATGAATCCGCGACCGGTTAGCGCCTTTAAGCGCCTCGCCTGCACGGTCTATATCCTTGTCCAGAGCTCTGGCCAGTCCGCACACTATGCTGTCTTTTATGACGTTGGCGACCGCCTGAACGGCTTCAAAATCGCCGGGACTGGCCGCAGGAAAACCGGCCTCGATCAC
>CAZAUB010000187.1:3753-5617 GCA_964488195.1 uncultured Methylobacter sp.
CAGGCATAGCCACGCACACAAGGCTGTTCCGGCGGACATTGCGCCGGAAAGCGGGATTTGAAATGCAGGGTTGATTTGAATAAACATGGTCGTGACTATACGCCAATGGCTGTGCGCCCTCAAGCAGATTTTACGCTTTGCGCCCCTGCAACCTGCGTCTGCGCATGACCAGGGTAATAACCGGGCCTGAAATCGCATAGCCTAAAAACAACAAAAACAACATCGTTTGCGGCTGCGCCATCACAAAAGCAATACCCAGCATCACGGCAATGGCAACAATAAAAGGCACTTTGCCTTTTAAATCGATTTTTTTGAAACTCGAATAGCGAAAATTACTCACCATCAACAAGCCGGTGCTGACCGTTAAGCCGAGAGCGAAATATTTGAACAGCTCAATGTCGTATTTATACTCCAGGCAAATCCAGATAAACCCGGCAAGAATAGCGGCGGCGGCTGGGCTGGGAAGTCCCTGAAAATAATTCTTATCGGCCGTTTCAAGCTGGGTATTAAAGCGCGCCAGTCGCAATGCGCCGCCTGCCGTATGGACAAATGCAGCAAACAGACCCACTTTACCCAGACTGGAAAACGCCCATAAATACATCACCAAAGCGGGTGCCGCGCCAAATGAAACCATGTCCGAAAGACTGTCGTATTGAGCGCCGAATTCGCTTTGCGTATTAGTCAGCCTCGCCACCCGGCCATCCAGACCGTCCAGAATCATCGCTACAAAAATGGCGATAACAGCGGTCTCAAAACGCCCGCCCATCGCCGAAGTAATCGCATAGAAACCGGAGAACAAGGCACCCGTGGTAAATAAATTAGGTAACAAATAAATTCCACGACGACGAGTTAAGCGTTTTTCTGGAGGCATATTTTAGTCAATCCTTAAGTTTTAGGAAGTCGGTAAAAAACATGGGTTGAATTATACAATGAGCCTGCAAACTGCACCTAGCTTAATCAAAAATCAGTTTTAACCAAAATGACGGGGCTGATCACTCTGAAGGCTTACGCATTCACACTTATTTCTTTATCATTGCAAAAAGTCTAGCATCTAACTTAGCCGAAAAAATGCCCGAGCGAGCCCGAGATCCAGGGAATTGGCATGGGGTTAATACAATTAACACCAAGGAATTGCACCATGACTAACTTAATTCTAACAATCGCATTCCTGTTCCCAATATCAGCGCAAGCAAGTGAAGAAGGATGCCTCGCCAAGATCATTTTCGCAGAATCGAGGGGTGAGTCTATCGAAGGAGCAATTGCTGTAGGACAGGCAACGGTTAATCGGGCTAAGCGTATCGGCAAGGCGATATGCCAGCTAACAGGTGTGTCACGATTAACCCCGCCACGCAATCTGATGGCTCATTACACGGCGTTAGCCAAATCAGTTATGGGCGGTAAGGATTCTACAGTGCGTAACTCTGATAGCTGGAACACCGGCACTAAGCCACGACACGCCGGAGAGGTTGTTAGGCATATTGGCGGACATGTTTTTTATGTGATGTCGGGGTTGTAAAAACAGTGATTTTTTTCCAGGATAAACGAAGCGTAACTATTCAACAGTTTACTTAAATTATAGAACACGGATGACGCTGATTGGACGGGTTTAAACGGATTTTTAAACAAGCCGAAGCCAAGTTTGTTATGCGCTTTTTAATCCGTGTTTATCCGTCTAATCTGTGTCATCTGTGTTCCATTTTTTATGTGTTAAATAGTTACTATTTTCACCCTTTGGGTAACGATCTTCGGCAATTGCTCCATGCATTGCTCTACCTCCTGCATCCATGCAGTCGACAGCTTGGCATCTCTTTAGAATATTTTCGTGCTTTTTGTGGTTTTCGTGGACCAATTAATTTTTTCTAGG
>CAZAUB010000188.1:0-5600 GCA_964488195.1 uncultured Methylobacter sp.
CAAATTAGGAGCGACATTATCGCAGACAGGTTTCCAGCTCGCTATTTAAGGTAGCCTGATCCCAGCCCAGTGCTGTTGCCGTAATTTCAGCAAGATAATGCAACTCGGCCTGAGTCATTTTCGCCAAAATTAACAACGGAATCCGCCGTCTGAGCAAGTCTTCCAAATGCACCACCATTTCATTAGCGGCACAGAACACCAAATCGGCGACTATAAACGGCAGCGTAGGGGTTATCCGTTTTGCCAACGCCGCATCCCGCTCGATAAATTTAAAAATCATCGACACGCGTATAGCGTGTCGCCGTATCAACCATCGGGCGCTTTCGTTGTCTATCCCCAGCGCTACGGCTTTGGTCAAAGCCGCATCCGACCACAGCCGATAATCCTGATCCGG
Source organism: uncultured Methylobacter sp. (assembly GCA_964488195.1). Taxonomy (GTDB): domain Bacteria; phylum Pseudomonadota; class Gammaproteobacteria; order Methylococcales; family Methylomonadaceae; genus Methylobacter_A. The sequence goes on from CAZAUB010000188.1 coordinate 395, forward strand.
CAGCCACGGAAACGGCCTGCCGTTGGTGCGGCAGGGTTCGTTGACGCCTAAGTTCTCACAAAGCGTATTGACGATCTGCGCCGCATCCTCCCGCGCCGAAGTGATTTTTCCGCCGATGGAAGTCAGCAGGCCGTTATCGGCGATTTTCAGTTCCCAGTCGCGACTGACGGCAGACGGCGTTGTTTTTGAACTCTGTTTTAAAACGCGCAGTCCTGCGTAACGGCCAATAATATCGGCCTCAGTCAAATTTACATCAAGCACACGGTTGGCCTCAGTCAGCAAATAATCGACTTCATCCGCTTCTACACAGACCTGATCGACATCGCCGGTATAATCGGTATCGGTGGTACCCAGTAGCGTTAGTCCGTACCACGGAATCATAAAAAACACCCGGCCGTCCGCTTTCGCGGTCAGCAACAGCGCTTCATTGTCCAGCGCTTTGGGCAAGATTAAATGCACGCCCTTGGTTAATCTGCATCCGCTTTCAGTCGTCCATTGACCGATTGCATTGACGATTTGACGGGCATAAACGGTTGCTGTTTTGCCGTCGACCCTGTTTAGAACTTTAGCGCCGCAGACTCGCCCCTTATCTTCAATCAAATCGGTCACCTTGCAGTAATTCAGGCACACCGCCCCGGCCGATAACGCACCGTCAATCAATTCCAGAACCAAGCGTGCATCGTCGGTCTGTGCGTCGGCATAAGTATAACCGTCTGTTAATAATGCCGGATTGAGGCAGGGAAAACGCTCTGCAAATGCGGCCCGGCCAAAATGGCGATGAGCTTGCCCTGAACCCAGTGTTCCGGCCAAAAAATCATAAAGCATCAACCCGACTTTCAGGCGAATGCTGTTTAGCCTTCTGTCCTTAAAAACCGGAACGCCAAAACGCAACGGCCAGACGCGATGCGGTGCGGCTTTCTTCAACATTTCGCGTTCACGCAAGGCTTTTTTAACCAGCTTGAAATCCAGCGATTCCAGATAGCGCAGGCCGCCGTGTATCAGCTTGCTGGAAGCCGATGACGTCGCGGAAGCCCAGTCGCCCTGATCGACGATGGCGACCTTAAGCCCGCGCAAAGCTGCATCGTACGCCGTCCACGCGCCGTAAATGCCGCCGCCGCAAACCAGCACATCAAAATGCTGGTCGGCCAGTTGTGCAAAGTCCCGCTTCACGAATCGCGCATCTGCAATGCCAGCTGCGGATAATCGGTAATCAGGATATTGACCTTCAAATCCAGCGCTTTTTGAATCTCCTCCACACTGTTGCAGGTATAAACGCCGACGCCTTTGCCCTGCTCCTGCAAAAGCTTGGCAATGGACTCGTTATGGATGTCGATAGGCAGGCAAAAACCGGCAAGAAAGCTATATTCTTTCAGGAACCGCTCGATGTCAGCCTGGGTATGATCGCCGGTTAGCAGATAGTAAAGCGGCAAATCCGGTGCGTGCTGATGGGCAAAAATCAGGCCGGGCAGACTGTATGAAGAAATAAACACGCCATCGGCGGCAGATGTGCCGATGATACTTAGCATTTTCAGTATTTTGCATTCCAGCCGCAGCTCAGATTCCCCGTCGCGGCTTTTAAGCTCAATATCCAGGCCGCAAAGCCCCCTATAACTGTCGATAAACTCCTTAAGGCTCAAAGCGCCTTCCGGCACTGCATCGGGTGAGCAATAACCCGCAAAATCCATTTGTTCAAGCTGCGCGAAATTAAAATCGTCGATGCATTTTCCCGGATGACCCAGCTTATCCAGCTGCCAGTCATGCCAAAGCACAGGCACCTCATCCAGACTCAACTGCACATCCGTTTCAATACCGTCAATCGGGTATTGCAGCGATTTATTAAAGGCTGCGCGGGTATTTTCGGCACACCGCTGCGCTGCTCCATGCATTGCTCTCGGCAATCGCTCCATGCGTTGCTCTACCTCCCCCGTCCTTGGGGTCGTACCTCCTGCATCCATGCAGTCGTCTGCAATCGATTCTGCCTCCTTATTAGCGCCACGGTGGGCAAATATCAAACATGTACTCTGGTTGCTCATTGTGTTGCATCCTCATTAGCCTGATTTCGTAGCAAGTAGTCTGTATGGAGCTTGCTCATTCAAGAGTGTGTTTTTAACTCTAACACCCAAACCAACTGAGGCACAACCTTATCCCGTCAGTCTATGCCGACTGAAGCCAAGTCTAATCCTAATTCTCCCCTACCAATTGCCGCCGTTGGCATCAAGCACAGAGAATTATTATGCCGCCAACCTTGAGTTTACCAGTTCCAACACTGCGATTTCCGGGTAGCAATTAAACCTCACCGGCATAATTGCCCAGCCGATGCCTCGACTTATAAAAAGCGGAGTTTTGGGCGTGGCGATAAGACCGCTGGAATAGTCTTTGTTTTTTACCGGTAACCTGAGAGCGCCCAAAAAAGGGATTACGACCTGTCCGCCGTGGGTATGACCGCTTAACACTAAAGACAAAGGCGTTTCAAACTCCGTATCGACAGAATCCGGGTTATGTGACAAGAGTATCCTACAGTCGTCTTGATCCGAGCTTGAAAACACCTTATCGATCTTTAGCTCGTCCCCCCAAAAGTCGCCTGCTCCGCCAATCAAAATTCTTTCGCGCCCCTTGTAAATCGGCTTACATTGATGACGAATATTCTGCCCCGATCTTTCTAACCAATACAGGGATCTACTGTTGTCGGCCCAATGATCATGATTACCCAATACCGAATAGACGCCGTACTTTGCACTTAGCTTGGATAAAATAGGCCATACTTTGTCGATTTCTTCAATCGTGTTCCTTTCGTGTACATAATCACCGGTACATACGATGACGTCCGCGTTTAACCCATTTGTTCGGTGAACTATTTCTTCAACAAACGACGGTGAGACCAGAAAGCCTAAATGCACATCCGTCAGGTGCGCAAGCGTAAACCCATGAAACGAAAGCGGCAGATTAGGGATTGGAATCTTATACCGATTCACCTGCACGATATTTCTCTCGATGAATATCGGGTAACTTCCTGCGAGGGCAAGCGCGCCGCCGGAAAGCGCTGATTTAAGAAAGGATCTTCTGTTCATAGGAGCGTTTCGATTTAAGTTGTGCAGGGTGGGCACAGGCTTCGCTAACCTGTCGCATCTTCTTCATGCTTTTGCAGCTTTAACCATGCTTGCCAGACGGCCAGCAGGACGGCCAAAATCACCGGGCCTAAAAACAGGCCGACCGCGCCGAAAGTCGTAAGGCCGCCAAGAACACCGAACATCACCACCAGAAAAGGTATTCGACCGGCACCGCTGATAACCAATGGCCGGATCAGATTATCCACTGTGCTCACCGCCAGAAAACCCCAGAGCAACAGCCCAATGCCTTGCCAAGGTTGATCCGTCAGCATCAGCATAATACTTAGGGGTATCCACACCAGTGTCGCGCCCATCGGAACCAGCGCCAACAGCGCAGTCACCGCACCGAACAACACCGGAGCTTGGACACCGGCAACAGCATAGCCCAACCCGGCCAGCATGCCCTGCCCCAGCGCGGCCAGCACTAGGCCGTAAACCACGGCTCGGGTTGTGTGTCCGGCGGCTTGCAGGTAAACATGCTGATATTTTCCCAGAAACCGCACCAGGCCTTGCTGCAATTGCCTAACAGCCTCTTCACCGTCACGAAAACAAAAAAACACCGTAACCAGGATAACGGCCAGTTTCATAATGTAACGACCGATTCCGCCGAGGAACTTGGCAAATTCGCCTGACCACTGCTGCGCCCAGTCGGCAAATTGTGCCATCGCTTTCGCCCGGTCGTCAGTCAACCGGTCTAACCATTCCTGCGCAGTGTTGCCCAGCCACGGAATGCGGCTGATAAAATTCGGCAGACGAAAAGTATCCTGGCTAAAGCCGCTCACCAAGGCTTGATAAGTGTTTTTCAGCTCATCCTGCAACATGGCGACCAGCCAGAAAACGGTCAGGAAGATTACCGCCGCAATAATCGTCGTCATCAGCGCCGCGCTGAGCGTGGCATTGCCTTTGAGTTGCTGTCTTAAGCGACGATAAAGGGGCCATACCACATAGGCGATAATCAGCGCCCAAGTCAAGGTGAGCAAAAACTCACGCAGCACCATAAAGCCCAGCAATAAAAGACCGACCAGCAAAATGCCGGGAATGAGCTGCCGTATCGGTGTATTACCTAGATAATCATTCATAGCCGCGACTCAAAAAAGTAAAGATAATGTGTCAACCCGATGTTCAAACCACATTGTATGCTATAGCCGTTCAATTATCAGCAATGTAAGAGTGTCCATTGGGTCAATAGATATTTATTATCTTTTAACGCACACTTTCACCACACACGATAAAGCCAATCCTGCCGGGAGACAGGAGCAGAAAGTCGCAAACACTATCAAGGGAAATCAGCACTGCTGAAGATGACTGTAAATAAATCACGCTGGCAGATCGGCTTTTTGGTTTTTGGCAAAAAGGAAAGCACTCTCCCTCCGGCCAAGACAGGCGGTTACTACAAGAGGACATTAACTATGTTAAACAGAAACTATTTTTTTCGTTCTGCCCGCATCATGTTATCGACCTTAAACGGGCTTATCTTCTTATCGCTAATTTTATTGAGATTATTAACACTTTCACGGTGAAATTCTTTGCTTTTAGGGGGCTGACGACTTCACTTCGCGCTCTAACGGATCGCGATAGCAGGCCGCCAATTTCCAATAGTAGGTACTTTACGACGGCATGGGCAACATTTGAAATTGCTCATTGCCACCGATTAGCTAAACAGATATAAAATAAGCTAATCGGCACAGAGAACCCTATATGAATGAAATTAGCCCTGATAAAAAAAAGAACGTTATTTGCCACTGTAGCGGAACAACAAAAGAGCAAATTAAGGAGCTTATCAATAATGGAGTCGACAACCTGGACGGAATATCCAGAAATACCGGCGCTTGTTCAGGCTGCGGGGCTTGTGACGCTACAATATTGGAATTGCTGGCCGGGATTAAAGCTGAGTGTGATGTTTAGTTCGGCAGTTATGTAGGTCAGGCACGCTGTATATGCCCGACATTTCAATGCGCAATAGTCGGCATCTTTACCCCCTCTCCTGCTGGAGAGAATTGGGGAGACGACTGCATGGATGCAGGAGGTAGAGCAATGCAGGAGCTATTGCCGAGGAGATTCTAAAAACCGACAATGAAGTGCAAACAGTATATAACGAT